>NZ_JAIXSV010000237.1 GCF_027484505.1 Asticcacaulis sp. | reverse complement strand
CCTTCACCCGCCGCCTCTTCCATCAAAGCTCACCCAAAAATACCTCATCTAATTGATTCTATTATCAAATATCGACTAAAAAGTCACGAGAAACGATGGCTATCTGGGAAATATGGGATTAGACGTGTCAGGTGCTCTCTCGGGCACGCAACTGAAAGCCCAGATCAATCATCTTACGCGGCACCGGGTCGCCTTCAATCAGTGCCAGAAGCATGCGGGCCGCTTCAACGCCGACCTCGTAGCGCGGGGTTTTGATAGTGGTCAGCGACGGCACGGTGCATTCGGAAATGGCCAGATCGTTGAAGCCGGCAACAGCCAGTCGGTCCGGCACGGCGATCCCCTGACGCAGGCATTCAAACAAGGCCCCCTGCGCCAGGTCGTCATTACAGAAGAAGACGGCATCGGTATCCGGAGCCTGCTCCAGCAGGCGCTTCAGCAGGACAGCGCCCAGCGCGACCGATGACTGGTCCGGCACCAGAAGTTCGCGGTGCGACTCATAAAGCCCCGCCTTGATAATCGCATCGCGATAGCCGCGGTTGCGCGCCAGCGTGCGCGGATCGAGCTGCGAGGCCACAAAGGCGATGCGCTGGCGACCCCGCGACAGAAGATGCTCGGTCATGGTCTGGGCGGCGGCTTCCTGCGAAAAGCCGACGCTGTAAGCCCCTTCGCGCTCCGACAGCTCCATCATGTGCACGATGGGAATCCCGGCCTGTTCCAGCAGACGACGGGTCGAATCGCGATGATTGAAACCGGTCAGCAACATGCCATCGGGCGCAAAGGCCAGATAGGCGCGGACCAGCGCCTCTTCCTCCTCGGCCGAATAGTGGTTGACGCCCATCAGCATCTGATAGCCGTGCTCACGAAAGACCTTTTCGATACCGGTAACGGTTTCGACAAACACCAGATTGCTGAGCGAGGGCACCAGAACCGCGATATTCATCGAACGGTTCGACGCCAGCGCACTGGCCGCGCGATTGCGCACATAGCCCATATCGTCGGCCGCCTGCTGGATGCGACGGCGCAGATCTTCCGAGACTTTTTCCGGATGGCGGAAGGCGCGTGACACGGTGATGGCCGAGACACCGGTTAATCTGGCGAGGTCTTCGAGGGTCGCCCGACCCGTACTGGAGGCGCGTGAGGCCAATGTGACACCCTGTGACAGTCTGCGAAGCGGAACTTTTGCTAAGCCATACCATCGAATCTCAAAGACTGGCAATGATAGCGCTGTCATTTTTTATTCAGACAACAAAAAGTTGGAGCGCTGTTCATGTCCTCGCCTGAACCTCGGCCCGCAAATGAAATTTGGCCGCGCCATTTTCGCAGACAAAATCATAACATTGAATTTAAAAGATATTTCTTTCACACCCTTCCCTTTTCTCCGGCCCATCCTGCGCGAGGCTTGACAGGTAGCTGCTATCCGATTTACCAATTGTCTGACCGGTAGCTGCGTTACGAAATGTTAGCGCTGTCATTGGTGATAAAAAATCTGACTGGGAAACAACGCCAACGGCCGGTCATTGGACTGTGCCGTTTATCTATCCATCGCAATGGTATCGCTATCAGACGCCTGATACGCGTAAGGATAGGCCCAATACCGGGCCGCCTTCGCCCTCAGATGCTGTGCAAACCTCTGCATAGCAAAATGTTAGCGCTGACATTGGGGATTCATGTGAAGGGAAAGACACACATGCCTCTTTTCAAACGCCATATCGCAAGCTCGGTCTCAGGCCTTGTGCTGGCGGCGCTGGCCTGCGGGGCCTATGCGCAGGACGCCGCTCCGAACACGGATGCTGAGACTTCGGACGAAAGCACCATTGTCGTCACCGCCTCGCGCATCGCTACGCGCGGCTTCAAGGCCCCAACGCCGACCAGCACCATCGGCGCGCTTGAGCTGGCCAATAACGCGCAGCCCAACGTCTTTACCGCCATCGCGCAACTGCCCTCGCTTCAGGGCTCAAGCGGCGTGGCCACCAACACCTTCAGTACCTCCAGCGGACAACAGGGTCTCAGCTCCTTCTCGCTGCGCGGTCTGGGCGTCAGCCGCACTCTGACCCTGCTGGATGGTCAGCGCGTCGTGCCGGCCAATATCGGCACCGGTGCCGTGGATGTCAGCCTGCTGCCGCAACTGCTGATCAAGCGCGTGGATGTCGTCAATGGCGGGGCCTCGGCCTCCTGGGGTTCGGATGCGGTCGGCGGCGTGGTCAACTTCGTCACCGATACGCGCTTTGAAGGCTTCAAGGCCAATATGGCTCTGGGCCAGACCACCTATGGTGACGACAAGCAGGGCATCATTCAGATCGCCTTTGGCACGTCCTACCTTGATGGCCGCCTGCATACGGCCACCGCGCTGGAATATCACCGCGAACAGGGCGTCGAAGCCGGTGATTTCGGCGAAAACGCCGCCAACGGCCGCACCTGGTATCGCTCATCGACCCTCGTCAATACCGGCATCACCAATAACGGCCTGCCGCAGTTCCGCAATGTCGATCACGCCCAGTCCTATACCTATTCCAAATATGGCCTGATCACCGCCGGTCCGCTTCAGGGCATCGCCTTCGATCAGAACGGCAACCCGACCAACTTCGTCTATGGCTCGAACGGCGTGCCGCTGAAAGACGCGGCAGGGACGGTTTCGGGCTGTTATATCGGCTTCTGCGTCGGCGGTGATACCTCGGCCAATGTCGGCATCGGAGCGACGCTTCAGTCGGCCATCAACCGCCAGAACTTCTATAACCGCACCTCCTACGAACTCGACGACAATAACGAGATCTACTTCACCATCAACTTGGCCAAGGTCGGCACGCACAATCAGCCCAACCCCGGCACCACTCAGGCCGGTCTGACGATCCAGTGTTCCAATCCCTATGTGCCGAAGATCATTTCGGACGCCTGCACCACCAACAATATCACCAGCTTCAAGCTGGGGACGGTGACGCCCTTCCTGCCCAATATCCGCGTCAATACCGAGCGCACACAAGAGCGCTTTGTTGTGGGGGCCAACGGCAAGTTCAACCTGTTCAACACCGACTGGACCTATAATGCCTACTACCAGCACGGCAAGGAAACCTCGGACATCAAGGTGCGTAACCTGCTGCTGAAGGCCCGCTTCACGGCCGCCATCAATGCGGTAACGCTGAACGGAGCCATTGTCTGCACCGATCCGGTGGCGCGTGCCAATGGCTGTCAGCCGATCAATGTCATCGGCAATCAGACTCCTACCGCCGCCGCCCTCGCCTATCTGCAACCGCCCGCTGGCGCCTTCCAGCACACCGTCCAGACGCAGGACGTGGCCAGCTTCAGCGTCTCCGGCGAGCCTTTCTCGCTGTGGGCCGGGCCGGTGTCGGTGGCCTTTGGTGCCGAATATCGCCGCGAAACCTATAAGGCCGTCGCCGACCCCTATGGCAACGGTTCATCCAGCCCCTACACGGCTGAATATCCGGCCGATCCGCTGCTCAGCACCGGTGGCGGCAACTTCTACGCCGGTAACTACCGCAATGGCCGCGGCAGCTATAACGTCAGCGAAGCCTTCCTCGAATTCAACATCCCGCTGATCAAGAACGACAGCGTCGGCGAGGTCAATCTGAACACCGCCGGGCGCACCACCAACTACAGCACCTCCGGACGTGTCGAAGCGTGGAAGGTCGGCCTCACCTGGGATACCCCCTTCGATGGCATCCGTGTGCGCACCGTACAGTCGCAGGACGTGCGCGCGCCCAACCTGAACGACCTGTTCGGGCCGATCGTTTCGACCAACCTGCCGAACTTCACCAACCCGTTCACCAAGACGACGCTGACTGTGTCACAGAATCAAGGCTCGAACCCGAACCTCAAGCCGGAAATCGCCAAGAACCTGTCGTTTGGTGTGGTGCTGGTCAATCCGCAGTGGCTGCCGGGCTTCAACGCCTCGATCGACTATTACAAGATCGAGCTGACCGATGCCATTTCAGGCGGCCCCAACGCCACCCAACTGGTGCAATACTGCTTCGACGGCTCGGTGCCGTCGGCCTGTAACACCTTCAACCTGACCGGGGCCAACCCCTATGTGAACGTCGGCAGCATCAATGCCGCCTCGATCAAGACCAGCGGCGTCGATTACGAGTTCAGCTATCGCTACGCCAGGCCGTTCGGCCTGCCCGGCGAACTGACGCTGCGGGCGCTGGCGACCAATGTGCGTGACTTCACTACCATTCCGGGCCTGCCGGGCACCATCGCGTCGCAGACGGCCGGGCAAAATTCCGGCGCGACCCCGGACTGGAAGGCACAGTTCGTTCAGACCTACACGACCGAGAAATATACCCTCACCCTTCAGGAACGCTGGTTCAGCGATGGCGTGATCGGGACGCAATATGTGGTGTGTAGCACAGGCTGCCCGGTTTCGACCTCGAACAATCCGACGCTCGACAACAACACAATGAAGGGCGCGACCTATGTCGATATCGGCGGCACCTATAATATCCGCAAGGGTGTGGCCGCCTATTTCAAGGTCGATAACCTGTTCAATGTCGATCCGGAACCGTCGCCGCAGACCAATACGGGTCTCGATGTCAACCCGGCGCTCTACGATACGCTGGGCCGCTTCTACCGCATCGGCCTGCGTCTGAACTTCTAAACTTACACGACAAAATACCCGCTGCTTCGGCAGCGGGTATCTCTGTCTGTCAGTGCGGCGTCTTGCCAGACAAGGCCATGGCGGCCGCCTTCACCGCCTCTGCGGCAAGGCGGAGCGAAAGGCCGGTCAGCTCTGTCGTCTGACGACTGTCAGCGACGGGATAGCGACCCAGATCAGGCTTGAGCGTAGCGAGCGATTTGTCGAACAGTGACAAAAAGCGCGTCAGGCCTAGTGGCAATGGCTGCGTCGGGATGCGTCTGGCGTTCTGCGGCAGGATAGTCCGCAGCAGATGGCCCATTTCGGACAAGGACAGGGTATCCGCGGCGGCCAGCAGACGCTGACCCCCGACCGGCGCGGTCATGGCCTTGACGTGCAAGGCCGCCACGTCGCGCACATCGACGATGGGAAAGGCCACCGGCGGCACCGCCGGATATTTTCCCTGAATGAGCATCGACACAACGTCGAGCGACGTCCCCCAGTGCGCATCCAGCGGCGGGCCCAGTACGAGACCGGGATTGATGGCCGTCAGGTTTTGGCGGCGGCCCACTTCATCCATATAGGCCCAGGCCGCCTGTTCGGCGCGCGTCTTGGCGACCACATAGGGCGTATTCAGCGACCATTCGGGATCGGACCAGTCTTCGGGGCCGAAGGTAAAGCGGCTTTCAGCGCGCGGCGCGTACATCATGGCGGCAATCGAAGAGGTCATGATGATACGCTCGGCCCCTGAGGCGGCTTTCAGCACGCGTAAGGCGCCATCGCGCGCGGCAGGCACCAGTGCCTCACGATCAGCGGGCTGCACCAGTGGAAAGGGCGCGGCCACATGGTGCACAAAACGGCAATCCTGAACCGCAGCCTCCCAACCCTCGTCGCGCTCCAGATCGAGCGTGACGAAGCTTAGACGCTCGGTCGAAAGGCCCTGCGCCTGCATGGCCAGCCGCACCTCTTCGGCGCGTGACGGGCTGCGCACCGTGCCGCGCACGGCATGGCCCGCGGCCAGAAGCTGCGCTGTCAGATGCTTGGCGATAAAGCCACCGATACCCGTGACCAGAACCAT
>NZ_JAIXSV010000079.1 GCF_027484505.1 Asticcacaulis sp. | reverse complement strand
GCTCGACCTTACCCTTGGTCTGGGCCCGGTAGGGCTTGCAGGCCTTTGGCAGGAAGCCGTAATGGGCCGCCAGTGTCAGGAGCTTCTCGTTGTAGACGACGCCCCTGTCGTCGCCCGCCGCGCCCAGGACGGCGGTGCGCATGCGGTCGTAGAGGATCTGCTCCGGCACGCCGCCCAGGGCCTCAAAGGCGGCAATATGACAGCGCAGCAGGGTGGGCAGGTCCTGGCGGGCGACGAACCGCGCCCAGATCATGCGGCAATGGCCCAGCACCAGGGAGAACAGCCAGACCACCCGCTCCACGCTAGGTTCGTCGGTGAACTCAGTTTTGAAATAGGTGTTATCCGGCGTGGAAAAGTGGCTCTGACTCAATTTTGATGAAATTCGGGATTCCTCTGGAGTGGATTTTCCATAGGGATCAGCATGATGGGATTGGGCTTTCCACACTCGATGTTCGATGTTGCCGGCATGGCCATCAAGGACATCACCGATGATGATAGGATGGTGCGCCTCACCATCAGCCCGGTCACGGCGATGAGCGCCTGTCCCGGATGCGGGACGCGGTCAGGCCGGATCCATAGCCGATATCACCGGCGGCTGGCGGACCTGCCGACAAGCGGTCGTCTGGTTGAGCTTGTGCTGCTTGCCCGCCGGTTTTTCTGCGATGCTGTGCTTTGCGGTCGCCGCGTATTCACGGAGCGCTTTGATCCGAAGGTTCTGGCACCTTGGGCTCGCCGGACGGCCCGGCTGGATAAGGTTGTCCACCATCTGGGTCTGGCGCTGGGAGGTCGTCCGGCTGCTACCCTGGCCCGTCGCTTGATGCTACCGGTGAGCAACGACACCTTGTTGCGGGTGGTTCGTCGTCGGGGCAGCCCGCGCATCGTGCCGCCTACGGTGATCGGCGTGGATGACTGGGCGTGGCGACGCAATCATCGCTATGGAACCCTGATCTGCGACCTGGAGCGGAGACGGACCATCGCCCTGCTGCCTGATCGTGAACCGGCAACGACGCAAGCCTGGCTGGAGCAGCAGCCGCAGGTCAGCATCGTGGCCCGCGACCGCGCAAGTGGCTACGCCCTGGCTGTCTCCAAGGCATTGCCGGCTGCCATGCAGGTGGCCGACCGCTGGCATCTGATGGAAAACGCAAGTCGAGCCTTTCTCGACGCAGTCAGGAAATCCATGCGGCAGATCCGCACCGCGGTCGGCGTCACCAGCATCGATCCGGCCCTTCTCACGGCGGCAGAGCGCTTGCAATACGAAGGATATCTGCGGCGTGAGGATACCAATAATGCGGTCCAGCGCCTGGCCAAGGAGGGCATCCCCATCAAGGAGATCGTTCGCCGGACCGGCCACAGCCGAGGGCTGGTGCGCAAAATCCTCCGGGGTCAGGGGGCGGACATCTTCCGGACAAAGGAAAGTTCCCTGGAACTGCATCTTCCCTGGCTCGACCAGCAATGGCAGGCGGGGCATCGCAACGGTACCGAACTTTGGCGGCGGCTCAGGAAAGAGGGTTTCCAAGGCTCGCTGCGCGTCGTCACGGAATGGGCGACCCGTCGACGCCGGGCCGACCAGATGGGAGTAGAGGCCCTTAAACGGACACCATCCGCCCGGATCATTGCCCGGCTCATGACCTTGGGACGCGATGCGCTGACAAAGGCTGAGACTGTCCTGGTTGCCGCCATTGAAAAGGGGGTTCCAACCATTATCGAAGCCAGGACCATCATCGCCGATTTCCAGGGCATGATCCGGCGCCGGTCGTTGGCTGACCTGACCCCCTGGCTGGAACGGGCAAGCCAATCCATGGTGGCGTCGTTCGCCAATGGCATCGTCAAGGACCAAGCCGCTGTGGAGGAGGCTATCACTTCCCCATGGTCCAACGGCCAAACCGAAGGCCAGATAACCAAGCTCAAACTCGTTAAGCGCCAGATGTATGGCCGCGGAAAACTCGACCTGCTCCAGGCCCGCGTCATCGGTGCAGGGTAGAAAAGCACTTCACCAAAACTGCGTCAGAGCCAAATTTCAATGCCGATTGACACGCTATCGGTATCGGAGCCGCAGATTGTCCAATTCCGGCGCCCGACGGTGATGCCGCGCAGGGCGCGTTCGGCGGCGTTGTTCGACAAGCATATGCGTCCGTCTTCCAGGAACCGGGTCATGGCGCACCAACAGTTCAGGGCGTAGTCCATGGCCTTGGCAGGATCCGACTTGGGCGACAGACTGGCTCGTGTGTGACGCAGCCGTTGCTCCAGATCGTCGATCAGGGGGCGGCTTTTCTCGTGCCGGATTTTAGCGCGTTCCGGAATGGCGCGACCGGCCAAGTGTCGCTGTAGATGCTCCCCGGCGCGGGCGCGGGCTTAGTGGTACAGGGCGGCGGACGAATCGCTGCCGCCGAACGGCCAGTCTTCCCCCGCATATACCCATAATCAACCAGTGGCTGCCTTGGATCGGATGGGAAGGGGCCGGTGCCTAGCTTACCTCCTCGCAGGACCGACGGACGAATTTCTCCCGCACATCCTCACCGACCACCATGGCGAGGATGCGCATGAGAGTGTCACGGAAAGATTGCAGATATCCTGACCGCAATCAATCCAGATTTTCCTGGACAGGTCTTATAGCATCAGTGGATGCAGGAGCGGGATTTGACCGAGAGAAGTATTAGTTGACGGCGATAATCTGATCCGAAACTCTCTGGTTCCCCGTTCAAATACACCCAACCGACAATCTACGCCAATTCAAGCTGATAATCGCGAATCATGCCCCGTTAAACTCTGTACTAACCGGTAAAGGTCGTCACGGCGCGGTTTGATACCCCCAACATTATTCGCCAGTTGAAGCGATGGATCGAGATTCAAGCCGAGCCAATTGCGTCGAATACGCTCCAAGAACCGCTTACCATCCACCATGCGCAACAACGCAATCAGACGTTCACGTTTGTCAACACCCTCACCGGGATCGAAAGCCATTACACGGCCTGTATGCTCGTGCAGCAGTCCTACCGCATCCGGTAGCCTCTTTTCTATCCATTGGGTAACATGTTGCGGCAGCACGTGGGGATCCGTTGAGTAGGTAATCGGGCATTCTTTCTCAGATAGACCATGCGCATATGCGGTGCACCATCCAGCAGTAACGTAAAGTTCTCCAATAGCAGTATTGACCAAACGATCAAGCAGTTCCTCCGCCTCGAGTGGTGGTTTCTTCCATGTATTAAACAAGTTAAGAACCGCAGAGAAATCCAACAAATAGTTCTCGATTTCCCAACGGGTTAGAACATAAAGACCATCAACACGCGTCGCCCCGGCAAACGCTTCGTCGTCGGTTTCAAACAAAACGCTCCACTTTTTATCGCGTTTGAGGGCATCACGATCGAGTAGGCCGAAAACCTTAGGATAGATCACACGCTCTCGCCTGAGGCGATTCACCATGAGGGTGCAGCCCCCGACGCTCTCAAAACGAATTTCGGTCTCCATTCCTGGAAACATCGTTTCGAGAAATTTTTCGTCGGTCTTCCCCTCAACCAAAATGACGACAACATCGCCATGAGAGTCAACGAGCGTGTCTGTATCCTTTTTACTGGCGAAAGTTGCCACGGCCTTTTCCTCACAAATCATTCGCTTCGATCAAATACCCACCTTTGACCAGCCCTTCTTCCTGCCGCTCAAAAGCAAACGCCTCCAACAGTGCCGGGCTATGGGTGCTGGCAATCACGGTCAGATCGGGCCACAACCTTATCCAATCTTTTAAAATATTCATCAACCTATACTGCCACTGCGGATGCAGGTGGTTCTCCATTTCGTCGATCATCAAGATGGTACTACCGGCCTTATGATAGGCGCTGCGGACCAAGAGGTGTATTAAGCTACGCTCACCATGACTGAGCTGACCAATACCGTGACGGTGCTTGGTCCCGTCCTCGCGCTCCACCTCAATCACCGCCGCAAGGTCATGACGGTCTACTTTGACAAGGCGCTTATTGGTTCCAGCAAACAACAATTCATTGACCAACCTTGCCGCTTCTTCAAACAACCCACCGCCCAGCCACTCGTACCATACCAGCAGGCCATCGAGAGATGACGCCCACGTATCACCCTCGCCGTCAAATTTATGCGCAGGCGAATAAGAAATTGCAGGCTGTTCAAGAAATCCACGCCTATCTTTAGGGGCAGCAATACGTCTATCAGCAGTAAAATATAAAACAGTTGGCAATAAAAGAGAATCCCCCAACGGCATGAATTTACGATTAGCAGAAACACCATAACTAATCGTACTCAAGAAATCAGAGGTTAATCTGTGCAAATCGATATCATCGCTTAAGGCCTTGTACTCAAATCCTCCAGAGGGCGAGAAAGAAAGCCGCAACGGCACCCACCCAGAAACACCTACT
>NZ_JAIXSV010000059.1 GCF_027484505.1 Asticcacaulis sp. | reverse complement strand
TTGACGCGTTTCTGCACCATGGCTGTAAGATCGTCGTTGGGATCGTCTTCATCCTCGACATCTTCGCGTTGTTTTTTGTCTTGTTGTCCTTCCTCTTCGCCGTCCTCTTGAACAAAAAAGTCTTCGTCGTTCATGGCCGCCAATTGCGCATCCAGCGCTGCATCTTCCTCCATCTCTCGCTCCTCTCTGGTCATTCTTTTGCGACGTTTGGCTTTCTTTTCTTTGCCGTCACTCGTATCGCCGCCGCCGCCCGAATCCAACAACGCATCAGTCACGGGAAAGGCCTGACAAAAATTGGGTTTTTGTTCAATGACGCAGCTGCCGACCGCCTCACTGCTCCCATTCTTCTTGGTGAAGTTAATGTAAACAAGCCGCGTCACGTTGCTGTTGCTGGCCTTGCTGTTCCCCTTGCTGGAAATAATGTAGGGAAAATCCAATTTCCACTCAACAAATTTCCACAACTCTCTAATGTCGTTGAAAATGCTGTCGGGTTCTTCATGCAAACATGTTATGTCGATGACGGTGGTGACATTTTTGTGGTTGGCTTTGCCGCTGGTCTTGAAACGCTCAGCAGGGCCTTGGGCCAGTTGAAATTTGTTATCCACCAAGGAAAAAATAATGTTGCCGCCGCTCAACGTCTGCCCAATGCCGCACAAGTCCGGGCTGGACAGCATGTGTAACTTGGACACATACTGTTTCTCAGGTATGTCTACGGGCTCGCCATCTTCTGATGTGGTGAGGCAAACATACGGGCAGCTTGCCACTGTGGCCACGTGCCCATTGCGGCGAAAAAACATGACCATGCGCCATTCGCCTTCATTGGCCAGGAAATCCTCGTCCGCCACGGGACAGCCAGCAGGCACTGTCATTTCGTCCAAAAAACGTTTGTTGGTAACAAACATGGCCACGGACAGTTTGGAGTTTGCGTCCATTCCAATTTTGCTCAGCATTTTGGCCAAACTATCTCCGCGAATGTAACCACGGATCCATGGCTGGCCTTGCTCCTTCAAGTCGGCATATGGATCATCCTGGAGAGGCTCCATGGCGGCACGCGCACCGCACTTTGGCACAAGAAAAAAATAAAGTTGACTTTTTCATTTTTTTTTCTTTCCGCAAAAAAAAAATTCTAATTTTCCGCAAAAAAAAAATTTTTTTTTTGGGTCGAAACGGACAAACAATTTTTTTTCTCCTCATTTCGGCAGCAATGACTCAAAGGCTTTTTCGCCTTCTTCACTCCCACTCATCATTGATGTCACTGCATCCAAGGCAGTTTTCATCACTGCTGGATCATGTCCCTTTTGGGCGCCCATCACACGTTTCATGATGGCCTTGGCATTTTTTGGATCAAGCAGACGTTTGATGTCGACGGTAATCTCGCCAGTGACGCTGTGTTTTGCCAGCAAGCCCATCTGTTCCAGCGTTTGAGCCATCTGCGCATCTCGTTCAAACTCGGATGCATCGGATGGCAGCGGCATGGCTGACTTGTCAACGACCTTTTTGGCTTTCTTGGAGACTTTGTTCACATAGGCCCAGAAGATGTCTCGGTTCACAAAGAACCGCTCTGATTTCAAGACTTGCGCAATTCCCAGGTCCGTGAACACGGACAGGCCCTCCAGATGAGACAGAAAGAAAGCGTCGTTTTTTGTCGCAAACGCCTCTTTGTTTTGCTCAACCATCAGGTGCCAGCGAGTGGCCAGTTTCACAATACGCTCATCACGGTCCACCGCCGTCGAAATGACGCCATTGTTGACCATGGCTTTGTTCAGTGGATCGTCCACCTGCGACTCGTTGCCAAAGGTGCGCACCAAGTTGAGAACAAACTCCTCATAGATCTTGAAAAACTCTTCCACGCAGTCGTCAAGTTCCTTTTGCGCAATCTGCTTGGCAGTCGGTGTTTTGGATTCGGCGACCGTCTGTGGTTGCGTCTGAGGTTTGATCCATTCAGTGGGAATCATTGTGCGGGCTACCAGGAGTGCGTGGTTATGGCAAATATTTTTTTTTTAAAATTGTTGCTTCCTCCCTGCTTTTTTTTCTTTAAACTTTTTTTTTTTGTTTGAAATTTTTTTTTTTGTTTGAAAAAATCGTGGTGCGAAAAAAAAGAATCTGCTCATATTTTTTTCTTCAAGATGTCGATGCTGTTGGTGCAGGAACAGGACGGCGTTTTTGAAGTGAATCCAAAAGCCAAGCAGTGGCTTCAGGGGCTTGGCTCCAAAGAAATCATTGTAGCTTCAATTGTGGGAGACTATCGCACGGGCAAGTCTGCTATCCTCAGTCGTTTGTTGCCAAAAGCTCCGAGCGGCAAAAACAACAGCTTCAATGTCGGCCAAACCGTCAATGCATGCACCAAGGGCATTCACATGAGCACCACGCTTCTGGAAAACCCGGCTGATCCCAATACACACATTCTGATGTTGGACACGGAAGGGTTGGGCGCGCCAACAGCGGGCCGTGTGCATGACACGAACATTTTTGTCATGACCTTGTTGCTCACACGCGTGCTGATGCTCAACACCAAAGGCACCATTGACCAAAAATCATTGGACACGCTGCGCATCGTGGCCAACATTGGCAATTTGTTGCGCGCTTCGGCACCTTCAAGCAGCAGCAGCGGCCAAAGCAAACGAAAAAAAGTCGATGCCACCGAAGAGCAGCATGCCAACGAAGACGCTCTCAGCGAACTCTTTCCGGCTTTGGTGTGGATCGTGCGCGACTTTGCTCTGGATTTGGTGGACCCTGACGGCCGCAAAATTACGGCCGAACAATATTTGGAAAATGCCATCATCGATGTGCCAGGCCAGGACGTGGAGAAAAACGAAACACGCCGGGCCCTGCGGAAATTGTTTCCCAAGCGCACCTGCATCACCATGTGCCGACCGGCTGCGGACGACGAAGTGCTGAAAAACATCAACAGCCAGCCGGACTCGGCCATCGACCCGCGCTTCCTGGAACAAATTGAGGCGCTGCGGCGAACAATTTTCATGTACTCGAAGCGCACAGGCATGACCGG
>NZ_JAIXSV010000208.1 GCF_027484505.1 Asticcacaulis sp. | reverse complement strand
GACCTGCCGCTGACCGGGGCGGGCGTGGTCGATCTGATTATTTCGACTCTGGGCGTGTTTGAGGTGAAGCCCGACGGCTCTGGCCTCGTGCTGGTCGAACTGGCCCCCGATGTGACACTCGACGACATCGCCGCCCGGACACAGGCGACCTACGACGTGGCGTTGAAAGACATCGCATAACGGCGTTTACCAAACGTCCTCGCTCTGATAACGTTTTCTCAGTCAGACGGGGGCACAGCATGAAACACTATGCGTTTAACGAACGGCATCCGTGGGATGGGACGTTCTTTCTGTTTCTGTTGGGCATTGCCTGGCTGGCCTTGCTTATGGGGTTCACGCCCGGCCTGCTGAAAGTGCTGAATGGCCATGCGCCGGCACCTCACCCGCTTTTGCACGTTCATGTGGCTGTCTTCGGCGGCTGGATTTTACTGCTGACTGCGCAAACCCTGCTGATTCAGCGAGGTTCCTTAGAGAGCCACAAACGGTTGGGCTTGATTGCCCTTGTCTGGGTGCCGCTCGTGACGGTCATGGGCGTTGTGACCGCCATAGTCATCAATCAGGCGCGCTTCGATACCGGTGACACCAGACGCGTGGCCTTTATTGGTGTGCAACTGGCCAATATGCTGGTTTTCGCGACCGCCGCCGGTGCCGCCCTATGGTTACGCAAGCGACCCGACTGGCATAAGCGCCTGATCTGGCTGGCCACAATTGAGCTTCTGGGGGCTGGATTCGGGCGATGGATCGGACGGGCGCTGCGACCCTATTTCGGCCACAGCGTCCCTGAGTTCTGGTTTACCCTCTATCTGGGTGTCAATCTGACCCTGATCCTGTGCATGGTCTTCGATGTGATGACCCGCCGTCGTGTGCATCCGGTGTGGCTGATTGGTGTGCCGTTGGTGGTGCTGACACAGATCACCGCGTGCTGGCTTAACGCCTCACCCGCGTGGATGCCGATCGCCCAGGCCCTGATTGGGCGTTAGGCCCCCGACTTGCTGGCGCGCTTGATGACGCCGGAAAAGGTCATGACCATGCGGTCGCCGACCTTGATCTGCCCCCGGCCGAAGATGGTCGATTGACCGGCGCGGGTGATCTCACCGGTAGCAATGACAATATCACCCAGATTGCCGGGGCTGAGGAACTGCGCATCCAGTTGCATGGTCACGCCGCCCGACGTTTGCAGATTGTCCAGTGCAAACACATACAGCGCTGTATCGGCCAGCGACAGCAGACAGCCGCCGTGCATAATACCGCCGCCATTGAGGTGTCTCTGTTCGACCTTCAGCGCCACCTGCATCTTGCCGTCCGCGCCGGGCAGATAATAAAACGGTCCGATATGGTTGACATAGTCGTCATGGAAGGGCGAAAGGAACCACCCTTTGAAATCGCCGTCCTCGACCTGAAGGGGTTTGGGCTGATCGGCCATTTGCATACCTCGTTTAAACACGCACAAAAAAAGTTAGGCCCGTCATGGCGAACCCGGTGGAAGAGCTGATTATCGAACTCCTGACCGAGTTGGGAGATAAGGAAACCCTGAGTCCTAATCAAGTCGCCAAAACCATAAACGCTGAAAACTGGCGACGTCAGCTGCCGCAGGTGCGCGCCGCCATCGGGCAACTGGTTGAAGCCGGGCGCATCGAAGTGGTACGCAAGGGCAAGGTGGTCGAATTCGACGGCATCCGCGGCATCTGGCGTATCCGACTGACGGGCGCGGCATAAGCCCGCTCCTGATCGCAGCCACGCACTTATTTCGCTGCGGCCGATTCTCTGTTTGTGGTAAGATGTGACTTGACCGCCTGTGCGTCGAATAAATCCGGCGCCTATTGTCTCCTTATTTCCGGAACCTTATCTTTTCGGCGTTATATCCGCTATTGATTGAAGAGTGGCGCATAACGCGTTTTGCTTTTACCCTCAGGTTTGATGTCGAAGGCTGATTTTAAAATTGAGACGCCGCCGGGTGGGGAGGCAAGGGTCGTCAGCCTGACAGGTGACTGGACCGCCATTGGCCTGCGCGACGCAGGCGAGCGGCTGAAGTCCGCCCTTAAATCGGCCTCAGCGGTCCGCATCGACACGGATGATCTGAGCGGCTTTGATACGGCCGGGGCCTATGCCCTGCGTACCGCTCTCGGTGAACACGGCGATGACGCCCTGTTTGCCCACGACCCGCGCCTAAGTGCCGTCTATGAACTGATCCGCGACATTCAGCCCAAGGTGGTTGAGGCGCAGAAAAAAACGGCTCAGCAGAAAGCCAATCCGATCATTGGTGAACTCGCGCGACTGGGGCGCAGCACCGAGGATGTGTTCAAGGATCTGCGCGATCTGAATATCTTTATCGGGCATCTGGTCGTCACCGCCTTCCTGTCGCTTGTCACACCGGGCCGCATCCGCTGGACGCCGCTGGTGGCCCAAATGCAGCAGGCGGGTTTCGGCTCGCTGATGGTGGTGTGCGTCACCACCTTCTTCGTGGGTGCGGTGATCGCCTTCCTCGGCATCCTTCAGCTTCAGCAGTTCGGCGCAGCGGTCTTCGCCGTCGAACTGATCGGCATTTCGGTTCTGCGTGAATTTGGCCCGGTCATCGCGGCTGTGCTGATCGCCGGGCGCTCAGCCTCGTCCTTCACCGCCGAAATCGGCGCCATGAAAATGAATCAGGAAATCAGCGCCATGCGCGTCATGGGCATCAACCCGTTTGACGCGCTTATCTTTCCGCGTCTCGCGGCTCTCGTCATCACCATGCCGCTGGTCACTTTTGCGGGGTCAATGGCCGGTCTGCTCGGGGGGTTTGTCGTGGTGTGGGCGCAACTGGGTTATGGCCCGCACTTCTTCTCGATCCGCATGACCGAATATGTGCCCTTCGTGAACTTCTTTGTCGGCATGATCAAGGTGCCGCTGTTCGCCATCGCCATCTCCATTATCGGCTGCCGGCTGGGCATGAACGTCACCGAAGACGTCATCTCGCTGGGCCGTCAGGTGACGCGCGCCGTGGTACAGGCCATCTTCACCATCATCCTCATCGACGCTATCGTCGCCATGATGTTCAACGGGTTTGACTTCTGATGACCGAAGCCCCCGCACCCGTTTCCGCACCCGCCCATCCCCTCGTCATCGAGGGTCTGCGCAATCAGTTCGGTGCCAATATTGTGCACGATAACCTCGACCTGACGGTCGAACGCGGTAAGGTCATGGGCGTGGTCGGCGGCTCCGGCACCGGCAAGACGGTGCTGCTCAACTCGATCCTTGGCCTGCAAAAGCCGACTGCGGGGGCGATCCACCTGTTCGGCAAGGACATCACGAAGCTCAACGAAAAGCAGCTACGCCTGATGCAGTCGCGCTTCGGCGTGCTGTTCCAGAGCGGGGCCCTCTTCTCGGCGCTCAGCGTCATAGACAATATTTGCGTACCCCTGACCGAATACGCGAAGCTGAAACCGGCCCAGATGCGCGAGATCGGCCTGATGAAGATGGCACTGGCGGGGTTGCCACTTGATGCCGCCGACAAGCGGCCGTCGGAGTTGTCAGGGGGCATGATCAAGCGAACAGCATTGGCCCGCGCGCTGGTGCTCGATCCGGAGTTGCTGTTTCTCGATGAGCCGACCGCCGGTCTCGACCCCATCGGGGCGGCGGCGTTCGACGCGCTGATCCGCGAACTGTCGGACAGTCTGAACCTGACCGTCTTCATGATTACCCACGACCTCGACAGTCTTTACGCCATCTGCGATGAAGTGGCGGTGCTGGCCGATAAGCGCGTGGTGGCACAGGCCCCACCGAAAGTGCTGGAACAATCGGACCACCCGTGGATTCATGAGTATTTCAACGGCCCACGTGGCCGGTCTTCGCAAAGCCGGGGGACGGGAGACGCCTCATGACCTGCCGAGTGTGTGTCCACGTCTACACGACGACCCTGAGCGGCAAATGCGCCGTGACGAGAGGAGAGTAAATGGAAAGACAGGCCCATTACGCGGTTGTCGGACTGATCACCCTGGTGCTCACCGCGGCTGCCTTTGTCTTTGCCTTCTGGCTGATTCAGGGCAGTTTCAACGAAACCTACTCGGAATACGACGTCGTGTTCAACTCTTCGGTCAACGGCCTGACCGAAGGCGGCGAAGTGCATTTCAACGGCATCAAGGTCGGTGAGGTCAAGGAGTTGCGGCTGGGTAAGGCCAATACGGCGCAGGTCATTGCCACCGTGCGCGTCGATTCCTCCACGCCCGTGCGCGTCGATTCCACCGCCGTGCTGGAGCCGCTGGGCGTGACCGGCCTCAACTATATCCAGATTTCACCGGGCTCCAAGGAAGCGGCACTGCTCAAGCGTGAGCCCGGTATCGGCGCCCGCAACCCGGTTATTCGTGCCACCGAAAGCCGTCTGGACAAGCTGCTGGCCGGGTCGGGCGGCGTCATTGAGAGCGCCTATGAGTCGCTCAACCGCATCAATCGCCTGATGTCGGATGACAATTTGAACGCTTTTTCCAAGACGATGAAAAATATCGAAGACATCACCAGCGATATTGGTGAGGTGACCGAAGACCTCAAACAGCGCAAGCAATTGCTGGATGACGCGCACGAAGCCATTGTACAGGCCGGCATCGCCGCAGAAAACCTGTCCAAACTGGCCAGTTCGGCCGATGTGCTGGTCAAGGATCGCGTGCCGCAGACCATGAACCGCATCGACGATGCGGCTGCCAAGCTGGCTGATGCCGCAACCGAAGTCGCCAACCTGTCGAAGGCCGCACAAGGGCCGATCAACGAAGTGTCTGAGACCACCCTGCCCGCCCTGTCGGACAGCCTGCGTAACCTCAATCAGGCCACCCGCTCGGTCGAAGACCTCGTCGAAGAGGTCCGCGCCAGCCCGCAGGGCCTGATCGGCAAGCCCAAAGCCAAAGAGAGAAAGGTCAATCCGTAATGATGACGCGCGCCACACGTCGCTCTTTGAGCCTCGGTCTGCTCACAGCCGGTCTGGCCACCGGCCTTAGCGGCTGCATTACCCTGTTGCCAGAAGTGAAGCCGGTGCAGCTTTACAGCATCCGCTTCAACCCGGCCCTGCTGGAAAAAGGCGCGGTCAAGGCCCCGGCGGCCTCGCCCGACGCCAAACCGGTCGATGTCTTCGTCAATTTCGACGGTTTCCCGCGCGCCGCCGCCGGGGACCGTATCGTGACCACCGAAGGCAATGAAGTCTCCTACGTGTCCGGCGGCCGGTGGGCCAGCACGGCACAGGGACAGTTCCGCGATCTGATGTCCGAAGGCTTTGCGCGGCAGGCCAGCAGCGAAGTGCGTCTCGGTGATCAGGGGCGTGTGTCTGGCGAATACCGGCTCGACATCAATGTACGCCGTTTTGAGGCCGCCTATGCCAGGCGCCGACCGACCGTCGTTGTGGCGTTGGATGCACGGCTGGTGCGGCTGAAAGACCGGCAGGTGATGGCGGAAAAGTTCATCTCCTCAGAGATCGCCGTGCGCAAGGGCAGCCTCGGGCCGATGATCGAAGGGTTTGAGAGCGCCGCCTCGCGCGTGACGGTGGAAGTGATCGCCTTTACGGAAAGCGCCGTGAACGAGGCCAAGGCCAAAGAGGCAACGACGCCTCCGACCCCGGCAACAGCGCCGGCCCAGTAACAGAAAAAGCCCGGTCGCTGAACCGGGCTTTTTTATTGACCGTGCCTCAGGCCGCCTGAAGGGTTGATTTGCCACCCCGGCGGCGACCGCGCGCATCGCGATCCAGACGCTCATAGAGGTAGATCAGGTCTTCGCGCGGCGCGAACGGCACCTGAGTCAAGAAGCGTTCGATCATGCGCGCCTGAAAGCGCATCACGTCGGGATCGGCATTTTCGCTGGCCAGCGAATGATAGGTGTCCACGGCGATACGGAAGGTCTGGAACATACGCGCCGGCAAGCCTGCGCGGTCATAGATGGCGCGCAGACCGAGAGCCCCGGCATCATGCACCATCAGCCAGCAGCGATCGTGCGGTACACCCGACAGCTCCGCCAGAGCGTGTTCAAAGAAGGCCATATGCCCGCGGGCCAGCGCCCGCAGCATCAGAGACGGCGTCATACGCCCGGCGATGACAAGGTGGCGCGCCAGAGCCGCCGGATCACGGCTGGCCCCCGTCTGATCGGCGACATCGAGCGTAGCGCGCTCCTGCGTCGCCTCGGTGATCTGCACCGCCGTTTCCGGCTGTATGGCGTGGCGCGACACCAGTTGTTCTTTCAGCGACTGACTGACCATATGGATCAGCTTTTCGGTCACCGAAACCGGAAGGTGCTGACGATTGATCAGCGTGTTCTGCAGGACTTCGGACTCGCCAAAGCGTTCCAGCACGGCATCCATGCCGGCGCTGCTGAACACGGCCTGATTATTGGCGCAGGCGATCACGACTGCCTCTTCGACGCCATGCTCGGCCAAGGCCGTCGTCACGGTTTCCGAGAGGGTTTCGCGACGTGCCACGGCCATCTGACGCACAGGGCCGCCAGAGCGGATGATGTCGGCCAGATCTTCATCGGTAAACACCGGCGAATAGCTCAGCACCGGCACAGCCACGGCCTGCACGTCGCGCGACAGGCGCAAGGCGACGTCGTGCGGCAGCAGGCTGGAGGTACGCAAGGTCACGGCCAGAGACTTGCGCACCAGTTCGGCGGCGTCATCAGCCAGCAGGCGAATGATTTCCTGCGCGGCGGCGCGCTCGACCTCGCTCAGTTCGCTGCGTTCCATCAGGCGACACACCTTATGGGTCGCCACGGCGCGATCATCGGCATTGTCACTTCTGACCAGACGGGCGACGTCCGTTTCGGAAAGCAGGCTACGCGAAGCGGTCATGGGAGGATGTCCTGATCATCTCGTACCGGACGAGTCGAGACGGTACGTTCTGGGATTGTCCGCCCCGCCCCTTAATGAATCCTTACCAAGGCCCGCGTGAGGGCCCGATCCCGCCTCAAAAGTTAATTTTTCCGGCTCTGGTAACCGGACCGCAATCTGTTTGCGCCATTCTGAGGCCATGTCAGAGACCACGCCACCTGTATGTGCCGACGCTGAGGTCGTGCTCACGCAAGAACAGATCGCGCTTGATTACGGTCTGAAGGCGCAGGTGCGCCTGCTGCCCTACGCGCTTGGCTTTTTTGCCATCGGCCTGCCCGTCTATATCTGGGGTGCCAGCTACTTCATGTCGCCGCTGCAAATCGCGCTGAACATGGTCCTGTTCGTCTGCATCTGGACGGCCTTCTTCTTCCTTAAGCCCTCTTTGAAAACCGACGCCGTCCCGACACGCCGCAGTCTGGACGTCAGACTGCGGCGGCAATGGCTGTGTGGCGCTCTATGGGCCCTGAGCCTGCTGGTGGCGTCCCTGAGTAGCGTAGGCGGCGGTCCGGCGGCGCAGGTCTTTGCCACCATCTGCGCCGGCGCGGCCGTTGGGATTATCTTTTTCAGCGCGCCAGTGCTGCTGTTTTTGCTGACCCTGGCCCCGCTGGCCATGGCCGGACCTATACTGGCGCTCAACCTCACCCAACCTGACGGTACATGGACAAACCTCGTTACCGGCGGGCTGGCCATGGCGCTGGCTCTGGGCCTGATTATGAATCGTCACCTCCGGGAACATTATCAACTCGCCTTTGCGCAGGTCCGCACGCTTCAGGAGCGCGAAGCCGCCCTTACCGCCCGCGATAACCTGACCCGCGATCAGATGGCCCTGATGCAAACCCTGTCACGTGAAATCGCCACCGGCCTGCGCAGCGTGGAACAGACACTGGATCAGGGCCTGTCGCACCTTAGCCGCGCCCCGGCTCCGCGCCACTACGTCGAAAGTGCGCGTAACGAAATCGACCATTTGCTGGGGCTGATCACCACCACGCTCGACGAAGGTGAAGCACGCTCCGGTCAGATGGTGCTCGACCTGCGCCCGCTGGATATCGAAAGTCTGATGCGTGACGTCACCAGCGGCTTTCAGGACATGGCCACTGCCAAGGGACTGGACCTGACCCTGAGCCTGCCCCCCCTGCCCGAAACAGGGGCCGCGATTGGGGACGCTTCGCGCGTGGAACAGATCCTGTCCCACCTGCTGGCCAATGCCATCCAGTACACGCCCAAGGGCAAGGTTGAGGTCAGACTTTTGCCGCCTGACGAAGGCGTTTTACGGCTCAAGGTCATGGACTCCGGGCCGGGGCTGGAACCGGAGGAACTACACCGCGCCTTCCTGCCGCATGAGCGCATTGCACGCACCTCAGCCGGCTATTCCGGTGCGGGACTGGGGCTCAACCTATCGCGGCGTCTGGCCGAACTGATGCATGGCGAGATCGGAGCCCAGAGCACACCGGATGTAGGCTCCAAATTCTGGCTGGATCTGCCCTACGACCCGGATGCCATCGCCCCCCGCCCGGTAGCCAAGCCGGAAGCGCCTGCACAGGAGTCCGTAAGCGGCCTCAAGGTCATGCTGGTATCCAACGACTCTCTGCGTTCGGTAGAACTGCGCGACACGCTGGAAGGACTGGGGCATCGCTGCCTGACGGCCACCACGCGGCCGCGCGCCGTGTCTCTGGCCGCCAAGGGGGATATCGACGCCGTGCTGATCGCCACGGGTGCCTTCGAGGATCTCGACAATCCGGCCAACCGACAGAAGGTGGCCGAATGGCTGGAGCGGCTCAGGGCAACACAGGCCCGCGAAACCCTGAACATACTGGCGCTTTTGCCGGATGGTCAGCAGGCGGAACCGCTGAGTGAAATGGGGGTACGTCCGCTTCTGATGCCGCAATCAGAAGACGCCCTGCGTCGCGCTTTGACGACAGCTTAGAGCGCAAGCCGATAAAGTGGATACCACTTTTCGGAAAAATTGCGCGACCAAACAAAAACTTAGAGCCATTCGGCGGCTCAACTGAGCCGACAGATGCTCTAGACGAAGCTGGCACCGCCCTCTTCACTCTTGTCTTTTTCCGGACCGAAGGCCGACAGCAGTTGCGTGGCGAACAACAGGCTCTGATCGCCAGTGCCGTTGCCAAAGGCGATATTGAGCAGTTGGGCGTCCGATTGCACGCGTTGCAGACGCGCCAGCAGATACCCATTGCCATTGGCTTCCATCGGCATGTCGCCCTCAGGCGCATCCGGTAGGTTCATTTGCACCGCACCGCCGGCCTTGGAATTGAGATTGGCCATAAGCTGGGCGGCACTGACCGGCGCGCCAT
>NZ_JAIXSV010000106.1 GCF_027484505.1 Asticcacaulis sp. | reverse complement strand
ATCGAAAGGACCGTTTTGCCTTCAGTGGCTGGGTTTACAGGCAAAGAAATCTGGTGGAGCGTTTCTTCAATAAGCTCAAGCAGTTCAGGGGAATTGCCACACGATACGACAAAAATCCCTTTAACTTCCTTGCCGCTGTCAAGATTGTAGCCTCTCGCATCTGGATCAAAGCGTTATGAGTCTACGGCCTAGCGTTCATCTTTGCAATCCTAAGGATTAGGTTTGTTTCGCCGCAGAAACCTGTACGGGCGAGCTTTATTTGCCTTCGGGGGAGGGAATGAGATGAAAAAAGTGCTTTTCGCAGCGGCGGTGTCCGCCGTTACGACCACCTGCGCGCTCTCATGCGTTGTCGCCCCCGTAGCGGCGCAGGCTCAGACGATCAAGTCCTTCGTCAAGATCGACAAGCCCGCCGAAGGCGCGCCGCTTCTGATCGTAACCCCCGAAGTCAGCCTGTCCCTGCTGACCGCCGGTGGCGTGCAGGAGCCGCGCTCGGACTGGTCAAAGGCCGCGCAGGGGCACTTGTCGGCGGCCCTGACCACCGCCCTCAAGGCCAAAAAATACGCCGTCAGCGAAGTGGCGCTCGACACCTACGAAGACCCGCGCGCCCTTCAGATACTGAAACTGAACGATGAGGTGGTGTCGGCCATCGCCTGGCAGCAGGTGCCTATGCTGCGTCTGCCGACCAAGACCACCTTTGACTGGACGCTGGGCAGTGGTGCACGCACGCTGGTGCCCGCCGCAATGACGGACCAGGCGCCGCGCTATGCTCTGTTCCTCACCTGCAAGGGCAGCTACCAAAGCTCGGCCAAGGCGGCACTGAACGTCGGCATGGCGCTACTGGGCGGACCGATGCAGTTCGGCGGTCAGGGCCTGCAATCCACATTGGTCGATCTCGATACGGGTCAGGTCGTATGGTATCAGTTTAACATGGTGGCGTCGGGCACCGACATCCGCGAAGCCGAAGGGGCGACGGCGGCGGTCGAAAAGCTGTTCAAGGACCTGCCGCTCTGATGCGCCGCGCGCTTACCGCCCTCACCGGCGCGCTGCTGATGACGGCAACGCAACCGGCCGTGGCCGCCGACAAATATCCGGAGCGCCAGCCGGGCCAGACGCCTGTGGCCGGAACGCTGGAATTTTCCATCTGGGAAGAGACGAAAAAGGCCGAGCGTGACGCCCGCACGTCGGGGGAGCGCAACCATGACGAAGCGCTCAATGCCTATGTCCGCAGCGTGCTGGATCGGGTGGCCGGAGATTACAAAGGCGACCTGCGCCTCTATGTGATGGATCGGCCCTTCTTCAACGCCTCCATGGCCCCCAACGGCTATACCGAAGTATGGACCGGACTGCTGCTCCGGGCCCAAACCGAGGACGAACTGGCCTTTGTCTTGGGGCACGAATTTGCCCATTACCGTCACAACCACTCGACCGAAGCTTTTGAGACGGTCAAGTCGAACCAGAACGCCGCCGCCGCCGCGGGCATGGTCATCGCCATCATCGGCGCGGGCGCGGCCGCCAATGCCAGCAGCTATTCGGCGGCGCGCGACATATCGAACCTGACCGGCGGGCTGATCGACGCGGTGTATCTGGGGGCCATCGCTTCCTACTTCGCCTATTCGCGCGACAATGAGAGCGAGGCCGACCGCTTCGGCAATAGCTATGCGCTGAAGGCCGGTTACGACCCCTATGCGTCGGTGCGCATCTGGTCCTATCTGATCGACGAGACCCGGGCATCCGACTATGAACGCACGCGCAAGCGCGGCGGCCGCATCAATGTCTTCGGCTCACACCCTCTGGAAAGCGAGCGCGTCGATGCGCTCAGCCGGCAGGCCGAAGGATTGAAGGTCAAAAGCGACTCCGACGAGGTGCAAAAAGAGAAGCGCGCCGCCTATCGCGCCCATATCCGCCCCTATCTCGGGCGCTGGCTGAAAGACGATCTGCGCCGTCAGGACTATGGCCAGACCCTGTTCCTGATCGCTGAACTCCAGCAGGACGGCCTCGATAGCGGCCTGCTGACCTTCTATGCCGGTGAGGCCTATCGTCTGAGGGCCAAGGACAATCTGGGCTCTCAAGACCTGCTGGCCGCCGCCAATGCCTACAGCGAAGCCGCCGCCCTGCCCGACGCGCCGCCGGAAACCCGTCGGCAACTGGGCGAGGTCTATCGCCGCATGGGCCGCACGCAGGACGCCATCACCGCTTACGAAGCCTATCTCAAGACCTATCCGCAGGCGCAAGACGCCTGGATGGTCGAAGACCTGCTCACCGGCCTGAAGACGGCACCTGCACCCGCAGCCCCGCTGCCCGCGCCTGCCAAGAACTGATTTATCGGGGGACAATCATGCGTAAATTCACCGCTCTGAAAACCATCGCCGCTTCCACGCTTGCGGCCGCGCTTCTGGCCGGTTGTGGCGGCGCGACGCTGGCCCCCAAGGGGGCTCTGGCCGTCGGTACGGGATACAGCGTCAGCCTGAGCCGCGACTGGTCCGACATCTCGCCGCTCTATTACAGCCGCGCCAAGAAGGTCAAAATCCTGTCGATCGACGGGCCCGGCCTCAACCGCCTGTTTGTTTCCGAAGGGCTGAGCGCCGCCGACCCGCTGATGGTCCACCCGGTCAAGGGCGATAACAAAAACGCCCCTGCCCTGCGCGGTAAGGCCAATATGTCCTATTCGGAACAGATTGAGTTTGTCACCAACTCGCTGGCCGCTCTCGATTATCAAAAGGTCGAGGCCTCAGCCCCCAAACCGGTCGATCTGAACGGTCAGCGCGCGGTGCGTTTCGACATTACGGCCAAGACGGCCGAAGGGTTGAACGTGCGGGGTGTGGCGCAGGCCGCTTCCAAGGGCGGGCTGGGCTATTACATCGTCTATATCGCCCCGGCCGAACACTATTACGACGCCAGCCTGAAAGACGTGCTGGCGACGATGGACAGCGCCAAACTGCCGTAAATCGGCCCGTCAGGCTGGAGGAGTAGCGGATGTGCGACGAAAGACCACATAAAGCCTAAGGACAAACCGGCGTAAGAGCAGAACGCACCTCTTCAGGACGCCGCTCATGCCCGACACTTCTTTTCCCACTCAGTCGTTTGCTCAAAAATCGTGGCAAGAGCACGATGTGATGCGCTTTATGGGGCGGGAAGCACCGCGCTACACCTCCTATCCGTCGGCGCATCATTTCGGCGCCTTGACGCCGGAGACCTATAAGGGCTGGCTGTCGTCCCTGCGCCCGGATCAGCCCATTGCCCTCTATCTGCACATCCCCTTCTGCGAGCAGATGTGCCATTTCTGCGGCTGCAATACGCGGGCGACGTTGAAATATGCGCCGGTCGAGGCCTATGTCGGGGCGCTGGTCGCTGAAATTCAGGCCGTCGGCGCGCATCTGGGCTTCCGTCCGGCGGTGCACAGCGTACACTTCGGCGGCGGCTCGCCCTCCATGCTTAAGCCGGCCGATATGGGCCGCCTTTTTGAGGCCCTGCACGAGGCCTTCGACCTTCTGGCTGACGCCGAAATCGCCATCGAACTGGATCCGCGCCGCGTCACGCTGAGCAAGATCAAGGCCTATGCGGCCTTCGGCTTCAACCGCGTCTCTCTGGGCATTCAGGACACCGATCCCGTTGTGCAGGCCGCCATCAACCGCATCCAGCCGCTGGAGCAGGTCAAGACGGTGATGGGCCACCTGCGCGACAATGGCCTCAACCGCATCGGCATTGATCTGGTCTATGGCTTGCCGGGTCAGACCCTGAACAGCCTCGACACCACCCTCGCCCACGTGTCCGAACTGGACCCCGACCGCATCTCGGCCTTTTCCTACGCCCATGTGCCATGGGTAAAAAAGCACCAGACCCTGATCGACGAAGCCCGCCTGCCGGGCACGGAAGACAAGGTGGCCATGTTCCTGCGCCTGTCGGACTATCTGACCTCACACGGCTACCGCGCCATCGGCATCGACCATTTCGCCAAGCCCGACGATGAGATGTCACGCGCGTTTGAGGCGCGGACGCTGCGCCGCAACTTCATGGGCTATTCGACCCTGCCCAATGACTATCTGCTGGGGCTGGGGGCCTCGTCCATCGGTGAGCTGGACGGCGGCATCATGCAGAATATCCCACAATCGACCACCTATCAGAACCGTCTTGTGGCTGGCGACTGGGCGACGGTGCGCGGCTGGGCCTATCAGGGCGATGACACGCTGCGCAAGGCGGTGATCAGCGACCTGATGTGCTATTTCGAAGCCGATATCCCGGCCATACTGGAACGCTATGGTTATGCGGCGGATTATCTCGATGCCGACATTGCCGGGCTGGCCGACTTTATGGCGGCGGGCCTGGTGAGCGTCGAAAACCGCCGTGTGCGCTTCCATTCGCCGCTTAAGATGCTGGCGCGCAATGTCGCCTGCGCCTTTGACACCTATGCGCGGCAATCCGAAGCGCCGAACCGCTATTCCAAAGTCGCCTGACGTTTCCCAGATCATTATGATTTCTGCTAGAAACATAATGATCTGGATTTTGTTTAGCCCCTCGCCGGGCGGTGGCTTGCGCCACCTTGGCCGCCGCCTCAATGGCGGCTTGAGCGGAATGATTCCCTTAGAAATCAGTCCGCTCTAAACAGAGCGCGCGGGTCGAAGCCGACCACCAGCGCCGTGCCCCACAGGACCAGCGCCCCGCCGATCAGGGTGCTCAGTCCCACGGTTTCGTGCAGGAACAGCCAGCCCCAAAGCGTGCCAAAGACCGGGATCAGGAAGGTGACGGTCAGGGCGGGGGCCGCCCCTATGTCATTGATCAGGCGGAAATAGATCATATAGGCAATGCCGCTGCACACGACGCCCAGCGCCACCACACCGGCGGCGGCCACAGGCGTCAGCGTCATCAGTTGCGCCGTCGAGGGTGCAAAGACCGGCACGAAGGGCGCGATCAGCACCACCGAAGCCCACATGCCGCCGTGGGCATTGGACAACGGATCGGGCGTGCGCGGTGCGTGACGGGCATAGACCGAGGCAATGGCGTAGCACAGCGCCGCGACCAGCCCCGCCAGCAACGCCACGGCTTCCCGTAGGGTGAGGTGTGTGGCATCAAGCCCGACCAGCACCCCGACCCCGGCCACGCCCAGCAACAGGCCGAAGACCGTTTTTATATCCGGCATCCGGCGCGACCACACCGCCATGATGATAACGGCAAACAACGGCGACATGGCGTTGAGGATCGACAGCAGAGAGGCCGTCAAACTTTCGGCGGCAAAGGCAAACAGCACAAAGGGCACCGCCGAATTGAACAGGCCCAGGATCAGGAAGTACTTATAAAACCCTTTGATCTGTAGCGTTTTGCGCGTTGCTACGCCCACACCGGTCAGAAACACCGCCGCCAGCAGCACCCGAATGGCAATCAGCCATACCGGCCCCAGCGCCCCGACACTCAGGCGCATGAACAGGAACGACCCGCCCCAGATGGCGGCCAGAGACAACAGACGGATCAGGCTGGCAACAGACATAAAAAACCTCAACTCCCTCCCCCGCTTCGCAAGGCAGGATGTATGCAACGCATTGAACAAGCGTCCCGTCTCTTGCGGTGGAAACGATCGCACGTCCAGTGGCGAGGTTGCCATTCACCGCATCTATCCTGCCAGTTCCCGTCAGTAGGGCGCCCCCTGCGGCAAAGTTTTCCTTATCCAAAATTCAAAGACTATCTATTTCATTTATTTCCGTAGCTTCGCCATAGTTGCCCTACGTCCCACAGAGGACAAAAGGCTAAGGAAAGACAAGACGATGAGCGAGAGCAAGTGCCCTGTAATGCACGGCAAGACCATGACCACGACGGCGGGTGCGCCGGTGGCGGACAATCAGAACAGCCTGAGCGCCGGGCCGCGCGGGCCTTTGCTGATGCAGGACTATCAGCTCATCGAAAAGCTGGCGCATCAGAACCGT
>NZ_JAIXSV010000191.1 GCF_027484505.1 Asticcacaulis sp. | reverse complement strand
CGGTCCAGATTTCCTGATTGCCGCGTTCATGCCGGTCGGACAGTTTCTGCAGGTCGGGCGACAGGTGCCCGATATCGGCGCTGATCTTGGTGACCAGGATTTCCACCGACCCAAAGGCCCGCCGCCCCGCCTTGTCATTGGCGATATCCGCCTCCGCCCGGTCCAGCCGTGCCCCCACCCGCACCAGTTCCAGGCGCAGCGACTGCACCAGTGCCGGCAACCCATCAATCTCCCGCGCCTTGCCCGACACCAGCCACCGCACCCCCGCAATCACCCCCGTCACCGCCAACACCAACCCCGCCCCCGTCAGGGCCTCCGCACCGAACGCATCCATAAAAGGCTCCTGACATGAGGGGGGAAAGGATGCCGGGAGTATGGGGCGGGGAGGGGATGGGTGTAAAGAATTAATTCCTATCACGTTGTCGGCGACGGGGTGCAACAGCTTAATGATGAGCCGGTTGCCTACGGCTCAATTTGATGCGGGCGACGCGTCTCCAACCTTTCACAATCCGGCCAGAAGTCCCGGATAAGGTATGTGTTTGTTCGCTGAAATCGCCGCTTCATTGGCTTTCGCTTTGGCAATTCTCAACTCACCAGATGTCTTTGTAATGTTATCGGCATCCCCGGAAACAACGGCAGCGTCGTAAGATTTTGTCTTGGTCTCCACATCGATCATGGCGGCAAGATAGCCGGTATCCGATGCCGACCATGCCGGCGGCGGCGGCGGCGGTGTTGATGTCAAGGCGTCCTTTACTGCCTTCTGCGCTGTCTCGGCCTGGCCCTTTAAGGCCTTGGCCAAAGCCAATCCAAATTTGTTTGCATCCTTGATGAGAACAAATCTTACCTGTGCATTGGTGGCACCGGCTCTTTCGCTTTCGCTGGATGGCAAGGCCGCGACGGCCGCTTTGAACTCAACATCGGCGTCATTAAAGTTTTCCTGTGCCACGATCAAGGCTTCCTTCGTCTCAGCCGATGGCTTTGCCTCAACGGCCCTCTGGGCCGCCGCCCGCCCCTTGGCCGCCGCCGCCAATTCAGCCTTGCGTGTAGCAGCAAGCGATTTGGCCGCATTCATTGCTTGCAGCCTGCTATCAACAAGACCGGTCGTTGGTCTGTTTGGCAGCCAGACTGACCGGTAATTTCGCAACTGTTCCCAGCCCAGGACATCTCCAGGCCGCAGCGACGGCAGGGATATGCGCGCACCGGCAAAACCGTCGCCAATTCCAGGAGCTTTGGCATCGAACCCGGGCGTTGCAAACAGAAGGTGAAGTTCAGCAGTCATTTGGTCCCTTTTTTCCGCGCCGCTCAATGGTGATCGATACCAGATCAGAGATGGTCTGGCGAAAAAACCCTCCCGCCCAGATATGAGTGGGATCTCCATATATAGAGACGGAATTTTATTAATACCGACTGCATTTAATAATTTTGTAATTTCTACTAAATTTTCCTCTGTGTCGCTGTTTCCAAACTTCAGTTCACCTTTCTTCGACAACTCATTGCTGGTCATCATCTCCTCAACGGTTCCTTCCTTGCCGGGAATGAAGAACACGAGGCAGGAGCTGGTCGGGCGAAAAACGGCGGTCGGTCCCTTGGCACCAGGAGGATCGATCATACCGAAACGAAACCCCGTGGTTCCCTCGGCAACGATACCTTGCTCTTTGGACGCGGCCTCCAAGGCATCCCCAAGGGCATTGAACCCAGATTTGACTAGATCACCAGCGATCCCTGCGAAAAGTGAGGCGATGACTGTGCCAAAAAACTCATCGACCTTCTTCTGTTCAAGATCCAAAACGGCCTTCGGCGTCAATGGACAGGCCTCCAATTGGACAATCTGCGCGGTTGTAATGGTTTCGTCGCGCTGAGCCTGAACAGGCTGCGTCAATGCCATCACCGTCGTTAGGGCCATCACCATGGTCCCCATTTTACCGATATGCATGTTCAGCTTCCTTCTGTTACGGCTTGTCGAGAATTTCGGCGCTAACTGCGAAAGTACTGTTGCTGATGGGCAATGATGAGCTGCATCGGGCATCTTCCCCATCGCTGCTGCTTATCAGCCCTACAACATTGTAAGAACCGTCAGACAAGCGGGTGGAGAATACCGGAGCTCCTGAGAATCCCCGAACTGTCTGGCATGCGAGTTGCAAACATCCGTTGGAAACTGCTAGAGCTTGACACAAGCCTTTTCTTGGATATCTCAAAATTACTTTTGGTACTTTCTCTTCTTTATTATAGTCAGTGAGATTATAATAGGCGTATGGGGCAACAATTGTCACCTCTGACGGATCCTGTTTTTTATTGTATTTTACAAGATTGATACGGGATATATTGAGACTTTCACCGGGCGGCATCTTATAAACAGCCCAATCGATAGGTACGCCGGTGTCACCCCAGTCGCCTGCCCTCATAAATGTCAATGGTACGTCAGATATTAATCCGGACGCCGAAGATAATGTATAGTTTGCATTCCTGTTTTGCTTTATGCAATGTTTTGCGGTCAGAAATGTTCTGTCATTTCGAATAAGTCCTGAGCAAATTACAGCTCCATCTAATTTTAATAATCCTACCACATCAAGAATCTGACTTACTTGTTCACTGTCACTAATTATAGTGGGCACAGCATCCAAAGTTGAAAAAATATCGTTCTTTCGATCTACAAAACTACCCAAACATGCCAAATCGTATTCAATTGCATGCTCAACATCTATTTTATCGGTTCCATCATAGAAATTTCTAAATCTAGCAGACGCCAACTCACAATTTTTACTTATATCTGACGATATATCAATTCTAGTGATGATTCCAGCGTAGTATATTGTTTCACTGCACTTGGATTTTGATAATATATTATCCAATTTGCAGTGTACACTGCCATCTTTTATTAACTTATTAAGTTCATTTATCGTAGTCAAAGGACCACTCGGCTTCATAATTTCTTCAATTTTCCTTCTTTTCTTAATTATTAAATCTCTGAATTTTTCTTCTGTCAAATTCTCAAGATCATTTATATTCATTTGTTCTGTTTTAATTAAAATATCATTGTAGCTTATGTTAACATTATTGCTTTTAAGGTAATCTAATATGTATTTATTATTTTGATACTCTATGCCTAAATCGTATTTGTATTTCGATATACTATCGACATACTGACTTGATGAAATGACACTGTCAGCTTGCTGTGCTTCGGTATTTTTTGGGATACACATCAAAAAAAGGGAAAATAGTATAAAAAACATACGCATTTAATCCTCCCTAGGCATATGTTTCTTTATCATTATACCTGTAATTTTTTATACATCAACGCGATATCTGGCTTTCAATGTCAAAAAAATGACCTAATTTTTGAAAGCGTGGTTGATCTTTGTATCAATAGGCAAAGCCCCCCAACCGCTGACTTTTCCCCCAACCCGTGCTATACTCCGCCCATAAGCGCCACAGCCCTGTCCACCGCCGGCCCCATTCGGAGCGGCCGGCATCCACGCTCCGAAACACCATCCGTTTTATGTTTCACAGCGTTGCATTGGCCGCCACCATTCGGAGTCAGCCGCACCGGCACTCCGAAACATCGGCGGTTTTACGGTTCACAATGTTTCACAGGGCCGGTCCATTCGGAGAGGCGCTGCCGGCCCCTCCGAATGCTGACATGGCCCCCGGCCTTCACCCTGCCAGGGCCGCCGTGACCGCGCGGTCCAGTTCGGCGATGGCGCAGGTGATGTGGTAGAAGCTGCTGGCGGGTGCCGGTTCGTCGGTGAACTG
>NZ_JAIXSV010000037.1 GCF_027484505.1 Asticcacaulis sp. | reverse complement strand
GGTGAAGGTGCCGAGGGTGATGGCCATGATCTGTCTCCTACGCTGCGGTCGCGGGACCATCCCCGCGATGTCCCCGGCGTCAGAGACCGCAAAGGTGACTAGCGCCACCCGAGCAAAGCGACGGGCCGCAACAAAGTGGAGGACACTGGGGTGGAGAAAATTTGTTCCGCGCGGAATGCCGAAACCGGGGCCCCGCCCCATAGGCGGGGTGGTTTCGGCAGGGGAAATTTTCTCACATCCCCAGGGTTGGCGCAGGCACCGCGGGCTCTACGCCAACAGGAGGACAGCGGGGATGGGGCTGTGATTGTGCGGCGAAACGGAGAGGTGTGGCCGTCTGCAAAGGCGTAGTTCACCGCTCAAAGCACGGCTCTCGGTCTTCCCGAGCCCCCCACCTTAGCGCTGAAGAAACGGCCGACGGTGGCATGAAAGAGGCCCAGCCCAACGGCGTGCGTTTCTGCGCCGCACGGTCCGAAGATCACGGTGTTCCGCTGACCGCTTAGCGCCCCCAATTCAGTCGTCGGCAGCTATAGCAACGACGCTCAAAAGCAGACATAACAAGGTTGCATTTCTGACAGAAATTCATCTCGTTGTGATCTATTCCTCCGACCACCGAGAAGTCGATGAAGGAAGGCGCCACAGTGGCGCCTGACCACACAGTCTTTCTCCGGGCACCTTCCAGATAGGTGAACTGCTGAGTTTAGTCAGACGGTACCCCCCTGCATTCACAGTACAATGTGAATCGGAAAATCCAACCCATGCTCCAGTCACCAGATCGTCAGGTTCGCACATTCGGAGTTGAAAGGCGCCGTGGTAGCCAGACTCTCGTTGACGAAGTTTGAACCATGTACCTGTGACGACTTTTCCTTGACAGGTTAGTTGACCCACAAAGCCATAAATAGTTTCCGTTCCTTTACGTGTCATCGCGGTTCTTTCAAACGCGATGTTCGAGCCAAAGCAATAAATTCTTCCAATTCCACGATTTATATAGGGAAAGTTGGGGCTGACGACATCCCATTCCATATCCCAGGTGCCGCGCCACTTTGAAGTAATTGAATACTTCGTTAATTTATCAAGTGTGCGTATGAACCATATATTTAAACTTATTCTCCTGATGATATCAGTGAGCACATATTTCATGCCGGTCGTTACGACAGAGCCAAAGGCTGCAGCAACGCCGAGCCAGAACACATTTCCCCATTCGATAGTATCTACCATAATAATGTCGCCCTTGCGTGACCGATCGCTGTGCCCATATTCTAGCCACTTGGCTGGCTCCCGTAAAAGCTTGGGAGTACGATTTCCGGATCAACGACGATTCCGGGAGAGAGTGCTTTAGATAACTCATAATAAGGGAGTTGGCCATGAAGAATCTTGAACCAGACTTAGTACCTGATTTCCAGAAATAAAATCTAATGGCCGCCTAGATGGATACTCAATAATATCCAACCTTGGCGCATAACTCCTCAGTGTGAGAATATTATGGACCAGACTCTGTATCATTATTGCACTTCTCACACAGGGTTTGCAATTCTTCAATCTCGAACTTTCCGATTATCTCCCCTTTCTGCTGCCAATGACAGCATGGAAGGCAGGGTTTTAGGTAGGGTTTTTGCCCAGTTACTAAGTGAAGCTAGGCTGCCGCAGGGAGTGATTGATGTTGCGTCTATAATCGTGGAAGGATACGCCGATGCCACTGAAGGCTTCGCACTATGTCTTTCGGAGAGCGGCGATCTTCTTAGTCAGTGGCGCGCGTATGCATGTGATGGGACTGGGATTGCAATTGGATTTTGCACTGAAGAGCTAGTGCGCGATTATGGTAAAGTTAATTTCGGGAAGAATTTTTATAGTTTGGTAAAAATCAACTACGGTGAAGCGCCACTTCGCGAGATGTTGATACCTTTCGCACAACACATTGTGGATAAATTCGGATCAAGTGGTGAGTTCGTAACCCTTAGGTCTGGACTTAATCGCCACGATGCTTTACGTGCGCTAGCAGACCGAGAGTCGGATATTGCCGGTCTTTTTCTAACTCGGGACAAGTTATCAGCGGGACTTGTGCGCGAGCTTTTGGATATTTTGGCACCGTTGCACTTTCGTATCTATGAAACCAAACCGAAAACCTTCCACGAGGAGCGCGAGTGGCGTCTGTTGCGGTACCGGCACCGGGTAAATTTACCTGAGATCGAATATTTTTCTGATGGATCATCTATTCGGCCGTTCATTCCCTGTCTAATAGCAGATCCTGCCCGGCTGGCAGTCAGAGAGGTAATTCTAGGTCCAAAGCATCAATCTAATATCAACTGGATGCGTTCATTTCTTCAGAGCATTGGCCTTGAGCATGTGAAGGTCATCCAATCCGCACATCAAAGCTACCGTTGATCAACCAGGAACATTTATCTTCTCAAACGGCCCAAAACCCGCCCGTCCGCTTCCGGCCCCAATAACGACGAATTGGATCGTTGTGACTGATCTTCATCCCCCCTCACCAAACCGCCACACCGGCACGCCCATCTTGCGGGCCTTATCGGCGAGGTTCTGGGTGATGCCGGAGCCTGGAAAGGCGATGAGGCCGATGGGCAGGGTTTCCAGCATCTGGTCGTTGCGGCGGAAGGGTGCGGCCTTCTTGTGGCGGGTCCAGTCGGGCTTGTAGACGATCTGGGCGACGCGGCGGTTCTCTGCCCAGCAGGCGGCGATGCGTTCGGCTCCCTTGGGGCTGCCGCCGTGCATCAAAACCATGTCGGGGTGTTTGGCATGGACCTTGTCCAGCGCCGTCCAGATGCGGTCGACATCGTTGCACTCCACCCCGCCGGTAAAGGCCACCTTGGGGCCGGGGGGCAGCAGCAGGTTGGTGTCGGCATGCCGGCGGGCAGCGATATGATCGCGGCTGTCGATGATCGCCGCTGTCAGGGCGCGGTGGTTCAGCTGTGAACCCTGGCGCGGGCGCCAGGTTGAGCCGGTCAGAGCCTCGTACATCTCGGCGGCGGCGTCGCGGAAGAACTCGAAGGCGTTGCGGCGTTCGATCAGGCCCAGCCCTTCCGCAGTCAGGCGTTCCAGCTCAACAGAGCGGATTTCTGAGCCGTCCTGTTCGGTTTGGCTGCGCTGCTGGGCCTGTTCGTTGGCATCAAGGTCGCGCTCCAGGCTGCCGATGCGGCGATGGAAGACATTGACGCAGGCCCAAAGCAGATCGTCCAGGTCATCCTCCAGCCGGGTGCCGGTCAACAGCCCGGCCAGGGTCTCCAGGCAAGCACCGATCTCAGCCCTGGCCTGATCGGCCTCTGGCAAGGGGCGCGGGTCGGGTTCGTCCTGGAAGGGGCGATAGCCGTAGAGCTGCAATTCATCCAGCAGATGGGCGGACGGGGCGGCCTCCGAGAGGCCGTCGCTGGCGGGGAGTAGGGATGTCGTGCGGCTGGTCAGCATGGCGGTCACCGGATTTGTGGGCCGCGCCGGTCGCGGCCTTCCTGGGGAGCGCCCGCCAGGGTTAAGCCAGGCCCCGCACCCCTTGCGGGCCGCAG
>NZ_JAIXSV010000042.1 GCF_027484505.1 Asticcacaulis sp. | reverse complement strand
TGCGCCGGTGGTGGCGCGGTACGGGAAGTGAGTGGCGGTGAGTATCCTCATTACATCTGGCGGCTCATCCGGCCAAAGCTTAAAGCGCCGATGAGTTTATACTTCATGACGGTGGTAGGAGGTTGACTGTTCTGTCGGTGACCGGTGTTCGCCGTATAACGTGATTCTTCTGCAAGCTAAAAATGGACGTTTTCATAGCCAGATAGTAATTTATAAGACAAAATCATGAGTGAATACGTCTTTCGGGTGAGCGGGGAATGTGGCTATGGCGACGGACGAAAAGTTAGCACTGCTTGAAAAGATTCATAAGGAAGTTCAAGATAAAGTAAATGCCTATTCTGCTGTGGGAGGGAAGTGGGGTCCTCAGCTAAAAATTGATCCAAGTGGACCAATATATCCGCTTCTACCTGATGCAGATACGTCGGGCCTGGGCTTTGTGGATACGATTGCGAAGTACGGGCGAACAGGAAATTATACAGGGGCAGCCTTTGGTGGAGGCAAGCTGAGTCCAACATTCAATTTTCAAGACTATGATTTGACAAAGGAATCTGACTGGACGAAATTTAATAAGGAATTTAGCCGATTTAGTCCGGGTGTGAATGGTAGTCCAGACGGCGAATTTTATATCAAGCCCCGCGCGTTGGCGCCCAGATCGGCCTTTGATGCTGCGTCAGAGACGCATGATCTTCTTCAGCAGGACGCCAATCTGAAATATGCCGATGCCTACAGGCGGGCAGGCGCGGAATATCAGGCTCTGGTGAGGCAAGGTGCCTCTGATGCTACTTTGAAGGCGGCATCCCAAAAAGTCATTGAGGCGCGCGATCAAGCATTGGCAGCACAGAAGACCGAGTATGCGAAATCCGATGGTTGGATTATACGTGAGTTCAACAAGCTGGTGCCCAGCAATCCATATGAAGCTGTTCTAAAAAATATCGGTGTGGTCGTTTTTTCTTCAACTTTCTCTGCTGAATTTATTGAGAAAGTCGATTTAAGTACCCAGACTGTTGCTGGCGAGTTGGGCGAGGCATTCGGTTCGCGCCTAGGTGCCTTGATTGCGGGAAATGGCTTCTTTCAGGAGAAAATTGGCACTTCCGTTGGTCGGGAACTTGGCAGAACAATTTCCGTATACTTTGCCAGCGGTGGCCAAGGCAGCCTTATGGACAGTCTATTGGGAGGGGATCAGGGCGATGAACCCATACTTGCAACATTGTTCGAAAAGTCCCTGAAGACTTTTGATATCAATATTGAGGACGGGTGGAAGCCGGCCTCATTCAAAGGAGTCGGCCAGTTTCTGGTCGCAGAGGCTGCGGAGAGATTGAATCTTGAAGGGTTCGAAAAGTATGTTTTTACGCGATCCGGGCAGAGCCTTACTAACTATTTTCTTGATACCCTCTCAGGTGGTCCGGTCAATGCGGAAGGTTTTGCCGCGATTGTTAGTAATGGAATGAACATAGGATCTGTTACTGCCTTTGTAACGGATCTGGCAATACAGTATTTTGGAAACAACTATGTGGATGAATTGCTTTCATCGACGCGTAAAATCGTATCAATAGATAACAGATACGAGGGATATTTTGCGGAAATGCACGCCATAGCAGCGCAAGCTATAGGTCAATATGTTGGAACGACTGTGGCTGGCCCCTTCATTGGCAGCCTTATCGGCAAGATCCTTGGTGCAATCGGTTACCTTTGGGGATCTGCAAAGTATGAATTGCTTGACGCATTGTCATTTGGGGTGCTTGACCAATGGTTCACGCCGGATCCGGTTGGGGTCAACTATACGGTCTTCAATCCGGTGAGTGGTCTATTGGAAACCGATTTCGCCGGTTCGCAGCAGCACTGGGACCGCAACAATGCGTCCAACAAGGTACTTGAAGAGTTGAGGAAGGTCGCAGATGCAGCCGGTGACGCCTTTACGACTTATATCAACAGTGTAATAGATGCTAGTGACTCTCGTGCTGATGTTTCGGCCTTCACCAGTGTGCTGGAGAAAGGGCAACGATACAATCATGCATCCATTGGCTATCATAGCCATGCATTCCAGGTCATACGTTCCGCGAATGGCGATAAAGTTCACAGCAATGATATAAAAGTTATTGTCAGTGCCGCTGTGGAGTACGAGATGTCAAAAATGGTCCTTCAGGGTGGGGACCTTACTCAGCTCCGGGCCATCAATTCCTGGAAGTTCGATACGGCGATGAAAACCGGCAAAGCCGGTGCCCGTCTGGGTGATGATTACATTCTCTCTACCAATATCTTGGGCGCCCGTTTGCAGACAGCCCAGGATTACCACTTCTATCTGGAGAATGCTGAGACAATCAATTACCTGATGAGTCAGGCACCTGACACACCGTTCACGGTTGGATGGGCAGCGACGTTGATGCAGGCCTATCAGATGCGACTGAATGCGCCGTATTCTGCTTTGTCGATGAGTGCCCTGGATAACACGGCGACGGCGAAGGATGACAAGATCTATTCCGCAGATGGCAACGATAGCCTGTTCGGCGCCGATGGTAATGACCTTATCAAGACATACGGAGGTAACGATAAGGTCGGT
>NZ_JAIXSV010000216.1 GCF_027484505.1 Asticcacaulis sp. | reverse complement strand
CAGGCGGGCGATATCGGCCTCGGAGAAGCGATAGGTCTTGAGATTGGCCAGACTGAACCACGCGACGCCATTGTCGGGTCGCGCGACGAGCGAGGCCTGATAGTCGGCAAGGGCCTCGGCCTGACGCCCCGTGACCTTCAGCGCATTGGCCCGCCACAGGCGCAGGTCGGCGGCCTCCGGTCCCGCAGGGGGCGTCGTGGCCAGCAGCCGTTCATAGAGGTCGATGACCGGCTCATGATCGCCCAGCGCCACCGAGGCCGCGCCATAGTGTTTGAGATAGTCGCGATTGTCCGGATCGACGCGTAGCAGGTGCTCGGCCTCCTGTCGCGCCGCCAGAGGCTTCTGAAGGTGCAGCAGCACCATGCCGTAATCGAAACGCGCCGCGTGATAGTCGGGGGCCAGTTCCAACACCTGCGCCAGCAGCGCCTCGGCCTCTTCGGACGCCCCGCGTTCAAAGCAAATGCGCGCCAGAAGGCGCAGAGCGCCGACATTGCCGTCCGCCTGCTCCAGATAGGTCCGCAGCACCTCTTCGGCCGGTTCCAGATCGCCGTCGGCATAGAGGCTGTTAGCCACCACAATTTCCGGCGGCAGTTGGCGCAGCGTCTCCAGATGCCACTCGGCGGCCTCCGCCTGCCCCTTGTCACCCATCAGCCGGTAAAGCTGCGCCAGCATATCCCAACTGGCCGGCAGGGTCGCATTGAGCGCCACGGCCTGACGCAGGGCGTCGATGGCCGCCGGGGCGTTGCCCAATTGAATCTGGCAGTGAGCACGTTCCTGATAAAGGCGGCTGAAACGCGGATAGTGCGCCTCCAGTTCTGACAGGGCGTGCAGGGCGTCAGGCAGCCGCTGTTGCGCGCGCAGGGTCTGGGCGTCACGCAGGCGACGGTCACGCTCGGCCATCAGGCTCATCGTGCGCCACCGCGCAAAAAGGGCGCAAGCCACGCCGGGTCCGGCTGATCAGCGTCGTAATATTCAAAGATCAGATGGATGCGGTCGCAGTCGCCCGCATTGCGCACCCAGTGCGGCCCCAGATTATCGACCTCGACGGCCTCGCCCACCGCGAAATGGCGCTCCGCCCGGCCGAAAAAGGAGACGACGCCGGGATTTGTGGTCAGGGGCACATGGATCTTGTGCGGCCATTTGGCAGCCGGATTGGCGTCGATATGCGGCTGGATAACCCCGCCCACCGGCATGCGTGCCAGCATGACGCGCGGAAAGACGCCGCGGGCATAACCATAATCGCGCACCGCCGCCGTAAGCACCGGCTCAAGCCGCGCGCGCCAGCCCGCCCATAGCGGCCGGTCGTGCGACCCGCGCCAGTCACGCGGACTATCGACAAAGCGAAAGACGATATGACGGGTGTCTTCGAGTACACCGAACTTGTTGGGCTTGGCCGCATTTTGCGCCGCCCACACGGCTTCGGGAATGCTTAGAACGGCTTCGGTCAGGGCCGCCACATCGACCTTTCCGAGCGCGCGCACCCCCGTCGTCTTGCGCGGATTGGCAGCGGGTTCGCTCATTTGAGGCCTTCGAACGTATAGCCAAACAGGTCGATATCCAAAGCGTAGCGCGCCGCGACAGCGTCTTGCAAGCTCCGGTCATAGTAGTGGCGATAATCGCCGTGACGACTGCCGTTGACGCGGTCGAGCGGGCGGGTTGCCAGACCGATCTGCGCACAGATGGCGTCATAAGAGCCCTGCATGTCTTCGACACGCCCGACACGGTCGGTCAGGAGGGTGTGCCCGTCGGCATCGACCAGCAGAACCGACTGCGGCTGAAACAGGATATGACCCTCCGGCGGCGCGACGAACAGGAAATGCTGCATCACGTCGCGCGGTCGCTGCGCGAAGACGTCGCTGTCGCGCGTCATGAAGGCGCAATAGGAGACGAAGCGGTCAAACGGATTGCGCACAAAGGCAAATTTGAAATAGGCGGCAAAGGCCTCTTCGCCCAGATGGGGCCGGACCTGTTGCAGAGACAGATGGCCGTGGCGGATGGCCGCCAGATCGTCCCACGGAAAGCGCTTGTTGACGAACAGACCCACCTGCTCAACATCCTCATTACCCATCTGCTCGCGCAGGGCCTGCCGCACCGAATGGGTGCCGGTCTTGGGGACGGCGGCGAAGATGAAGCGATGACGGTGGGAAACGATCATGAACGCTCTTGTACAAAAAGGCAGAAGACGCCCCCTTCCTGAAGAAGAGGGCGTCCACCGGGTCGATTAGAACTTATAGCTGAGGCCGACCATGTAGGTGGCGCCGCTCTGGTTCTGGTTATAGAGGTAGCGGTTCTGACCCCAGAACTGCGTATCCTTCTGATTCGTCAGGTTGATGCCGTTCAGGGTGAGCTGAAGCTGCTTGCTGACATTCCAGAAGGCCGAGGCATCGACATAGGTGCCTGCCTCAAACCCACGGGTGCTGGCACTCATCACAGAGTCGTTGCGACCACTGTACCACAGGTCACGATGGCTGAGCGAGGCGCGCGCGCCCCAAATCTCGGTTTCGTAAAACACCGTGGCGTTATAGCTAGTCTTGGAAATGCCGGTGATCTTTTCCGGAATATCCAGCGACGTATAGTTGGCCTGCATACCGAACTTATCGAACGGCACGGGCAGGAAGGTGAACTGCGCCTGACCGGCCAGTTCGATCCCCTTGATGCGTTGCGTGCCTTCAATATTGATCGGCATGGAGAAGTCGTTGATGATCGTATTCGCCGTCGCACCGGGGATCGAAGAGATGGGAATACCCGCCTGGGCAAAGGTCAGGGCGTTGTTATCCTTTGAGCTGTAATCGGCAGACCCGATGAAGTTCTTGACGTCCTTCTGGAACACACCCGCCGACAGCAGGCCGACATTGCCGAAGTAGTATTCAACGGCCAGATCGAGCGTCGTGTCCTTATAGGGCTTCAGGTTCGGATTGCCGCGCGACGCGCTGATTTCGCCGCTGGTCTCGTCCTTGAAGGCGCTGCCCTTGGCAGCCATCGAACCCATACCCGGACGGTTCAGGTTCTGCGTGGCCGAGAAGCGCACCATAACTTCCGGCGTCATTTCGAGCACCGTGTTCAGGGTCGGGAGGACGCCGCTGTAGCTGCCATCCACATCTGTCGTGCCAAGATAGGCGTAGGAGTCGCCCTGAATCCAGCCTGTCGAGTTGGTGTCGGTCTGATAGCCGCGAAGGCCGACATTACCGCGGAAGCGCTTTCCGGCAATGTCACTGTCCCAATCCGCCTGCACATAGACCGAGGTCGTCTTTTCGCTGGTCGTATAGACGTTTTCGATGTCCTGAAGCGCGCCGCCCGTCCCATCGGTATTCGGGCCAAAGCGGTGATATTCGTTATACTTGGCAAAGGTCTTGGCGTAGTCACCGATCAGCCACGAACCGAAGTTGTTGGTGAAGACCGTCGTGACGTCGGCCACCGGCTTGCCGCGCATCTTGCTGCGGGTGCCGTTGACATTGTCGTCATAGAACTTGTCGATGCCGTCCTGAGTGAATTCGTGATAGGCCACGCCCGCACGCAGGGTCCACACGTCCGACAGGGAGTAACGACCATTAAAGACGGCTTCCTTCAGCTCCGAAGAGTTATTGAAACCGCGATAGTAGAAGGAATCGAGGGCATAGTTGGCCGGATTGGTCGTATCCCAGCCCGGATACTGGAACGACGCCGAACGCCCGTCCGAACCGTAATTGGCGATCAGGTTGCCCTTGGCGCGCATATAGAGCTTGTCATCATAAGGCGTTTCGTAGGTGGACTTTTCATAACCGATATGACCGTCCAATGACAGGCGATCGGAGAGGTCCCACTTACCGGTCAGCACCAGCTGGTTGAACTTGTTTTCGTTCAGCGAACGGCGATTTTCGCTGCCGAAGGTCATGTTCGTCACGTCAGTCATGGTGACGTAGTTGCTGCTGTCCCAGGCGATATTGTTGATCACCGAATTTGTCTGGAACGCGGCCGGCCAGACACCGCCAGCGGCAGTATCAAAGGCCACTGAACCCGTGGAAGCCAGCGGGCGGGTAGCCAGGTGCAGTTCACTGCGCTTGGTCTTGAATTCGCCATGCAGGGCATCCAGCGTCAGGAGCAGATTTTCCATCGGCTTCCATTGCACGGCGGCGGTGACGCCCAGACGTTCCATCTCGGCGTTCCACGACGAAATGCGGTTGCCGTCGGCGAAATAGAGATCGCCCGACAGGAACTTGGCCTGCTGCGCGGCGCTGAGTTTGGAGATATTGAGGCCCTTGGTTACCAGACCTGACAGGGTCGAAGCGCTGGGCTTCGAGTAGTTATAGGTGTTGTGGCCCTGCTCGGTCGTTTCGCGCTTGCCATAAGCCACCGACAGAGTGACGCCAAACACGTCGTCCCAGTTGCGGCTGTAGAGGGCGGCGATGCGCGGCTGGGTGTCTTTCGTGTACTCATTGGTGCCGATTTTCACCGAAACGGCACCCTTGGTCCCCGGCGCGTAATCGAAGGGCTTGCCCGTGAACAGGCCGACCGTACCGGCCATGCCGCCCTCGTGCTGCGCGGCCTGATAGGTCTTTTCGACCTCGACGCGCGAGAAGAGTTCGGAAGCGAAGATGTTGAAGTCAAAGGCGCGGTCGCGCGAACGCTGGCCACGGCTGTCCTGCGCCGAGTCCACATTGCCCAGCACTTCCATGCCGTTGAGCTGCACGCGGGCAAAGTCTGGCCCCAGACCGCGAAGGCTGATGCGGCGGCCTTCACCGGCTTCGCGGTTGATCTGCACGCCCGGCAGACGTTGCAGTGATTCCGCCAAGTTCAGTTCCGGGAACTTGGCCATGTCTTCGGCGACGATCACGTCCTTGATGACGTTCGATTCACGCTTCAGCTTGCGCGCCTTGGTCAGCGAGCCGCGATAGCCCGTGACAACGACGGTGTCGATAGTGTCGCTTTCGGCCTGACCGGCTTTGGGAGCGGCGGGCGTTGCGGTCTGCGCGTAGGTCGGCGCAGCCATGAAGAACAGCGCGCCAGCGGCGGCCCCTGTCATAAGCATCTTCATAGAATGTCTCCGTGAGTGAGCGCGCCGAGCGATCGCGATGCACGGAAGATGCCCCCCGCGGCCGGCTGCGGAGGACACAATTAACGTTTGTTTGTGACAGATGTGTATTTCAAGCGCCAAAATGTGAGATTATGTGAGCTTTTTACGCAACGGTGTTGGCCAAAAGCTGAAAACCACATTCTTTAAAAGTGTATTCACACACGCAAAAAGAGGGCGAGGGCACCGTTTCCCGCCTCAGGCGACCAGAATCTCGACCTCGTTGAGCGCCTCAAGCAATTGCGGCGGTGGCGTCTGATCGGTGACGAAAATGTCGATCTGCCTGAAATCGAGCGCCTTTATAATGCCCTGCCGCTCGAACTTTGTGGAATCGACCAGAGCCACCACGCGCGAGGCCTGTGCACAGATCGCCGATTTGAGCGAGGCTTCCGGAAAATGGAAGTCGAGCAGACCGCGCCGTGAGTCCACGGCCCCGATAGCAAAGAAAGCGATTTCCGGCGTGAACCGGCCCATAAAGGCCTCGGTGTCCGGGCCAAAGCACGACTGATAATCGTAGTCGATTTCGCCGCCCGCAAAGTAGACCTTGCAACCATTGCGTCCTGTCATCTCACGCGCCACGTCCAGCGCATTGGTAATGACAATCAGGTTGCGCTGTTTGGTCAGGGCGCGGCTCAGCCAGTAGGAGGTCGATCCAGAGTCGATCAAAATGGTCATACCATCTTCGACAAGGGCCGCCGCTTTAAGCGCAATAGCCTGTTTCTTCTCGGCATTCTGATTGCGGCGAACCAGATACGGGGCCTCGGCCGCCGTTTCCTTCAGCGTGACCCCGCCGCGGACGCGGAAGGCGAACCCCTCCTCTTCGAGCTGGCGGATATCTCGGCGGATAGTCTCATCGCTGACATCAAAACGCTGCGCCAGATCGGTGATGGTACAGGTGCGGTGCACCTGAAGCAGGTTATAGATTTCAGACTGGCGGGTATCCTGAAGCATACGGCCCCGAGGGAGAATAAACATACGACGCTTCTGTTGTGTTTTGTTTTGCCGCAGCCTGTCAATGGCGTCCGCGGTCAAACGGTTCAGGGCCAGCCTGGGCGCACCCCTTATACGAGGCGGCAACAGGCGCGAGAAAAATGTGAGATTTTGTGGACTTTGTGGAAATCCGCGCGTCAAAGCCCCAGCCACTGCGGCAGATCGCCCACCGTATCGAGCACCGCATCGGCCCCGGCGGCATAAAGCGCCGTGCGTGCCGCCTCAAGTCTCTGCGACCGCTCGGCCGCCTCAAGGGCGGCGAAGGCCTCTTCGGTCAGGCCCAGCTCATTGCCGCTAGCCGCCAAGCCAATCGTGTAGGCCCCGGCCGCCTTACCCGCCGCGATACCAACAGGCGCGTCATCGACCACCACCACATCCGCTGCGGGCCATACGCCCAGCTCGACCAGATTTTTCCAGATCATCAGCGGCGCTGGGCGGCCCTGCGGCGTTTCTCCGGCGCAGACGACCAGCTCCGGCTCATAACCCTGCGCCGCAGCGGCCGCCAGAATGGGCGTCATCATGGCGCGCGTATAGCCGGTGGAGGACCCGACGCGGATACCGGCAGTGCGCAACTGTTCAAAGGTGGCGCGCGCCCCCGGAATGAGGGTGGCGCGTGCCGTCCCCGCCGCCCGCATCAGCTCATCCAGATGGGCATAGATGCGCTCAATATCCGCGTCGGTCGGCAGGCGTCGGAACCGGTCCTCCCAGCGTTGCGCCACGGCAGGCTGGGCCATCAGGGCGGCGACGTGATCGCGCTTGGCCTGCCCCATGGGCAGGCGAACCTCCGCTTCGCTCACCTCTACGCCCGCGGCGGCAAAACCCTGCTGCATGGCGATAACCGGGGCCAGAGAACCAAAATCGACCATGGTCCCGGCCCAGTCAAAGATAACGGCCTTAGGGTGTACGGGTTTAGTGGTCATGCGAGATTTCCTTACCATACAGATCATTGAGCGTTTCTTCGGCAATGCCAAAAGATGTGGAGGCTCCGGTGCCGCTGGTCACCACGACCAGCCGTACCCGCTCAGCGGGTGACAGACGCATCAGGTCTTCGGCAGCGCTGGCATAGGTACCGAGCCAGCGCTCCGTCACAGGCGGCGGCTCGATACCCAGCACGCGCCGGAACTCATCGAGGATCAGCGCCTCGACCGTCACGTCGTAAAAAGGTTCGGGGGCACGTCCGTAATGATGGCTGTCGCCGACGATCAGCGAGCCATCGGCGCTCTGGGTGACGATCAGATGCACACCGGCGTCCCGGTGCGCCGGCTGTTGGCGACCCAATACCGCGCTCAACGCCGCACTTTCCGGGCGCTCGGCATAGCCGCGATAACGCACCAGAGACAGGTCGGACATGCGCGGGCAGATCAGATCAAAGCCCGGTGCCGCCAGACGCAGCATGTGCAACTGGCTGCGAGTCACGCCCTCGCGGGCATAGAGGTCAGGATAGAGGTGGGTCAGGTCGTCGCCGGGGCAGACAATAACGGCTTCGCTGCGCACGCGTCCCTGCGGTGTGACGACCTCGGTACCGTCTACCGTCAGCGCCGCCGTATCGAACAGGAAGGTGACGCCGTTGTGCGCCAGCCACTGCACCAGACGCGGTATGGCCGTGCGCGATTCCACGCGCAGCTCGTGCGGGCTGTAAAGAGCGCCTTCAAGGGCAGCGCCGATGCCGGCATAGGTCGCGCGCACCGCATCGGGCGTCAGAATCTGGCACTGCGCACCCATCGTATGCGCCGCGAAGGCTTCCAGCACCTGCATGGCTTCGGGACGCTGCGCGGTGACGAGCAGCCCACGCTGCATGATCTCGATCCCGGCCTGTGGAGCGATCTCGGCCCAGATGTCGCGGCTGCGTCGCGCCCGCCGCCAGGTGTCGGATTCCCCCTGTCCTGTCACGGTGACGAAACCGAAATTGCGAATAGACGCCCCAATGGGGGCGGCCTGACGCTCGATCACCACAGGCCGCAGCCCCCGCCGCAGCGCCATCAGGGCGTGCGCCAGCCCGACTATCCCCGAACCGATAATGGCTATGTCGTACATAGGCATCCTTGATCTGAAGCCACATAAGCCTGATAATTACAGGTGATCTCCATAAGCCCGGCCTCGGTTGTTTTTGAAGGCGGGACGGCGGCAGAAAACGATGAAAAAGCGCCCGCGCGTGGGTTCTGATCGCCGCCACCCCTCATTCTGTAAGCGCCTTCTTGCATAATTATTTTAAATATTAAAGTATCAAATCATGTGAATTTATTATGACGCCGCAATGAGAGAACGAATGCGCGGGTATCGTGAATTTGAAGTTCAGTTCATTTTGATATTGAGAGCGGGCGAATTTCAGATCCAGACCATTAGAACAAGTTTCAGTGGACAGACGGGCACGCTTGAGGCCTAATCGTGCTAACGATTGCACAATCGAGGGGATAAAGATGGGGCCCGATCCACACAATGCTGCCGCGGCGTGGCAGCACGCCCATCCGCTGACCATGGTGATGATTTCCAGCGTGATCTCGCTGATCGTGGTCAGTCTGATCGTGCTGATCCGCTGGGGCGTCAGCCATAAGGCGTGGGCCTTTCACCCGGAGGGGCCGCGCGGTTTCCTGAAGGACGAATGCGTGCGCTGGGGCGCGATCCTGCTGCCCTATCTGGTGCTGTCGATTGGCTTCAAATTCTTCATCTACGACCTGCACCCGGAATGGAACCGCCCGGAAGTATGGGCCGGTTTCGTTATCGTGGCCATTCTGGGCCGCCGCCTGCTGGCGCGTCACCCCTTCATCAAGGCCATGGGTCGCCACATTGATCTGGCCAAGGCGCAGGCCAAGGCTGCGGCCAAAGGCTGAGCCTATTTTACGCTTGGGGTTGGGCGGCATAGACCCGCGACAGATGCAAAACGCCGACCGCGGCCAGATAGACCGTACCCGCGACGAAAAAGATCAGGCTGTAGGAGCCGGTATATTCCAGCACCACGCCTGAAAACAGCGCCATCAACATCGCACCCACTGCCCCCGCCGCCCCGCCAAGGCCGACGACGCTGCCGACCACCTCCGGCGGGAAAAGGTCCGACGGCACGGCCAGCAGGTTGGCCGAAAAGGCCTGATGCGCCGCCGCCGCCAACGCCACGATCACAACCGACAGCCACAGCCACGGACTGAGCGGCACCGCGATCAAAGGCAGGATGACCAGCGCGCAGACGAACATCACGCGGCTGCGGGCGGACCCGACGCTGAGGCCACGCGCCATCAGCCGAGCCGAGGCCCAGCCGCCGATGATGCTGCCAAAATCGGCCAGCAGAAAGATCAGCAATAACGGGACGCCAAACTGCCGCAGATCCAGGCTGTGGGTGCGATAAAGAAAGTCCGGCAGCCAGAACAGATAAAGCCACCACACGGGCACGGTGAGGAACTTCACCACAATATAGACCCAGGCGCGCCGCGTCCGCAGCACCTGCGCCAGTGTGGACCAGCTTGGTGGCGTAACGGGCCGCGGTGCCTCCGCCGTCTGTGGCCGCTTGTATGTTCTGAACCACAGGATCAGCCATAAAAAGCTGACGAGGCCCGTGATCAGAAACGCCCCGCGCCAGCCATAGTTCTGGGTGAGCCACGGCACGAGCGCCAGAGTGAGCAGGGCCCCGGAGGCCGAGCCGGCGTTGAACAGGCCGATGGCCAGCGCCCGCTCCTGTGGCCGGAACCCCTCGGAAATCGCCTTCAGACGCGCCGGAAAGGTGCCGGATTCACCCACCCCCAACAAAAAGCGGATCAGGCCAAACTGCGCGGTTGTGGTGGCCAGTCCCAGCAGGGTGTGCGCCGCCGCCCACAGGGTGAAGGCCCCGGCATAGCCCAGCCGCGCCCCCACACGGTCCATCAAAGGCCCAAAGGTAAGAAAACCCACCACAAAGGCCGCGTGAAAGGCGATCACGACGCCGGAATAGTCGATTTCGGACCAGCCCAGTTCGGCCTGCATCATCGGCTTGAGCAGGCCGAACATCTGACGGTCCATATATGTCAGGCAGGAGGCCACAAAGATAAGGCCCACGACCCGCCATGGTCCGCGCCGCGCGCCCGTTTCCATCGTTTACCTGTCCCGTCTTTTGTTTGCCCGATCATGGGCCAAAGACGGGGCCTTGTCACGCGCAGCCACGGGAACGGCTTATGAGCCCGGTGCGAGGGGCAGGCTGAAAGGCACGACCGGTAAACCGCTCTTGCCATAGAGATTGACCGGCGGTGAGCCCTGCCAGGCGTAGCGCACCTGACGCGCAGAAGCGTCGGCGGGCAGGCGGACGGTGTCGCCCTCGACCTGCGCCGGAACGAAGCGGCATTTACCGCCCGCGTCGCACAGCTCAAAAGTCGCGGCCTCGTGCGAGCCGTAGGCGATCAGGCTGCCGCCCGTATCGGTAAAGCGCACGCGGATAGCGTCAGCGGCGGCTTCGGCCCTGACCGGTGATGGCGCGCGCAACAGCGGACGGCCATAGGCGACGCGCAGCATCTCAGTACCCAGACGCGCCCCGACCTCATCCTTATGCGCCGGGTGGATGTCATAGGAGACGCCGAGATCGATCAGGACAGCAAGGCCCATGTGCGGGTCCCTGGCCACGGTCAGGCGCTGCGCTTCCCGCAGCCTTGCCCAGTCATTATCGCTCGGCACGGCGCTGCGCGGCCCATAGCCCGGCAATTGCGCGATGATCACCGGCAGGGCCGGATCGTGGAAAAACGACCGCCACGAGGCCGCCCAGCCGTCCAGCAGCCCGGCATAGGTGGCCGCCTCGGCCGTATTGGTTTCGCCCTGATACCAGGCGATGCCTTTCAGCGCAAAACCGTCGAGCGGGGCGATCATGCCGTTCCACAACATGCTGACGCCGCGCGGCGCGGCCCACGGCACGAAGGGCGGCGGCGTCTTCCAGTTGCGGCGCTCTGACCCGGTCTTATAGCGCCACGGCCCGGACAGATCGAGCGCCTGAGCCCCACTCAGCTCAAGGCGCAGTTCCCCCATCTTACCCATCAGCCCGCCGGCCCCGCGCTCATCGAGCACGCGGATAGCGATGAGATTGCGCCCGGCCTTTAGAAGACCTGCGGGAAGGGTATAGACGCGGGGGTCGCTGCCCAGCAGCGTTGCGCCGACCACCTGACCATTGACCCACACCTGATCGCGCTCATCAATGCGCCCCAGCCGCAGGATGGCGGGTTTGCCCGCCTGTTCCGCCGTCAGCTCGACGCTATGGCGATACCACATCAGGCCATCAAAGGCGCGCAAGGCGGCGATGCCCGACCGCTCCCATGTGCCGGGCAGCGGCATTTGCGGCCACTGAGAGTCATCAAAGGCCGGGGTGTGCCAGTCAGAGGCCGCCGCATCGGCGGTTTTGGCCCAGACGTCCGTCGCCGCAATCAGCTCCGCCGTTGCCGCCTTCGGATCAGCCGCGAAGGCATTGAGCCGCTTGATATCGGCGGCATAGTCCGCGCGTTGGCCGAGAACCGCCGGAGCCATCCAGTCTTCGATCGAGGTGCCCCCCCACGAGGCCTGCACCAGACCGATGGGGGCCCCGGTATTGGCGGCGGCCATTGTGCGCGCCATATGCCAGCAGGCAGCGGAAAAGCCCGGCAAAGCCTCCGGCCCGGCCAGCGCCCACCCCTGTTCCGGCGTTACAAAGCGCTCGGCGCGCGGGCTGGCTGTGCGCTTGACCTTAAACAGGCGAATGGGCTTGCCCTGCCCCTCTTCGGCCGTGCGCTTGGGGTAGGAGGTATCGCCGACCGACAGGTCCATGTTCGACTGACCCGAACAGAGGAAGACATCGCCCGCCACCACGTCTTTCAGCGCGAGGCGGCTGCCGTCCGACGCGCTCACCTCTACTGTGCCATTGGTCCCGTCCGCGACAGGCGGCAGGGTGGCGCGCCATTGCCCGCCGCTGTCCGCTTTGGCGGTGGCCGAGGCGGCCCCAAAACGCACCGTGATGGTCGCTCCGGCAGGCGCATCGCCGCGCAGGCTGACGGGCTTACCGCGCTGAAGCACCATATGATCGCCAAACAAAGGGTCGATTCTGAGCGCGGTTTGCGGGGTCTGTGAGGGTTGCGGGGTTTGGGCGCTCGCGGCTGAGGTCAGCGCCATAAGGCCCGCCCCGATGACCGCAGCCCGTCGGGCGGTCTTCCTGATCATGCGTGTCTTCCTGTATTCACTCTTGTTTTGCCCATCTGCGCACAGGCGCAGAGGTTTGCCCAGAGTTATGCCGGGAGGTAATCAAAAAAAGATACCGGTGTCTATTTTAATCCCCAATCTACGACCTAAGTCGAATTCCTTTCTTTAAAGACAAAGGATTTAGCGCCAGATTCAAACTTGACACCGGTATCGGATTCGATTTACGCCATACCCATAGCCGGGCGAAGATAAAATAAGGCCCGCGGAGGAACACCCATGATGCCATCTTTCCTGACGGGCCACCGGCCCTTCAAGGCGGCCTGCCTGTCAACCGTCGCCGCTTCCGCCCTTACCCTTCTGGCCGGGCTGAACCCCGCCATGGCACAGACCAGTCCGACCGCAGAGCCCGCTACCGCTAACGACGGCGTCGAAGTCGTGGTGGTGCGCGGTATTCGCGGCTCGCTGAATGACGCGCTGGAAATCCGCCGCAAATCCGATGTCATCCTCGACGGCATCTCCGCCGATGACATCGGCTCGACCCCCGACCTCAATCTGGGGGAGGCCCTGCAACGCATCCCCGGTGTGCAGATCAACCGCTCCGACGACCGGCGTGACGCGACGATCAGCGTGCGCGGCCTGCCCAGCGAATACACCAAGACGACCGTGATGGGGCAAAGCATCGCCGCGCCGACTCTGGGGACCCGCGGTTCAGGCAATCCGTTCGGCATCTATGACGCTTCGATATTTGGCGGGGCCGATGTGGTCAAATCCTTCTCGGCCGACATGCCGGCCGGGGGGCTGGGCTCGGTTGTCAACCTGCGCATCCGCCCGGCCCTGTCGCGTAAAGAAGGCGGCGTCTTCCGCGCCGAAGCCCAATGGGAAGAGACAACGGCCAAGCTGAACCCCGCCTTCTTCGTCACCGGCTCGAAGAAGCTGTCACCGGATTTTGGCATCTACGGCACCCTGTCCTATTCGCGCCAGCTGTTCCGCCGCGACACCATCCGCATCAATGCCTATACGGCCTATACGCAGGCCCGCCTGACGCAGCTGGCGGCGGGCAATCCCGCCTTCGCTATCCCGGCCACCACGGACGGCGTCGCCAATCAGGTCGTCTATCCCTCCGAAGTGCGGCAATATTCGCGCACCTCCGACGGCTATCGCCTGTCGGGTGCCGCGGGCTTTGAATGGCGCGTCAATGACGCCCTGAATGTGCGCCTCGACGCCATTGCGACGCGCCGCGATCTGGATGAGGCCAATCTCGACATCCTGACGGCCTTTGCCTCGGACACGACCGGCATTGTCACGCCGCTCAGCAATCCGGTGAAGGTCGGACAGTTCGACCGCGGCTCCGACGGCACTATCGAAAACGTCTATGTGGTCAACAAGGTGCAGGCCAGCGACGTGCAACTGCCCATCGGCAACCGCGGCATGCCATCGGTTGACGAAAGCTTTGCCCTCTATCCGCAGATCAATTTCCGCACCGGGGCCTGGCGCATTGATGCCATTGGCACGCTTTCCGAAGCCCTGGGCACGCGCGACGAATACCTCTATGAGCAGCGTGTTCAGCCGACGACGGGCCGCACCGACACCAATGGCGACGGCATTGACGATACGACCAATGGCATCACCGCCGTGCTTGATACCGGCCTTGGCGATTACAAAAACTACCGTCTCGATCTCAACCTGCCCTCGCGCCTGCTGAACGTTGTGGGCCCCTATACAGTCAGCGCCGGCAACGCCATTCAGGCGCGCAATGGTCTGCGGCCGGAAAACGTCGTCTTTACCGCCAGCGGAGCCAATCATCGCGTGCGGCGCAACCTCTATGCGCTGGACCTGAAGGCGGCACGCGAACTCGATTTCGGCCCCCTCACCAGCGTCGAATTCGGCGTCTATTATTCGAAGGAAAAGGCGCGGCAAATCTATCAGGAAAACGCCAATCTGGGCCTTCAGCTCAACAACCTGACCAACGACATCTTCAAGCTGAACGACGCGGTGACCAAGGGTGGTAACTTCTTTGGCTCAGGCGCGCCCAATGCCGAGATTGATAACTTCTGGTCGGTCGATTACCGCCTGATCCAGCAACAGATCTTCCCGGTGCTCAACACGGTGCCAACCAATGTCGGTTTCACCATGACGGCGGCGCAACTGGCCACCTTCTTCCCGGAGCTGACGCCGGCGGCGCGCAACCGCATCACCTATGCGAAAATCCTTGAGCTGGCCCCGCGCAACGAACTGTCGGGCATGATCCAGCGCTTCCCGCTCAACCGCGTGGCGGGTCAGAACTTCCGCGCCTCGCGCGAAAACCTCGAAGCCTTCGCCCTGACGCGCTTTGACTTCTCCGAGGTGATGGACCTTAAGGTGCGCGGCAATCTGGGCCTGCGCTACGTCAAGGCCGACCTGACGGGCCTGATCGAGGATCAGGCGCTGAACTTCTATCAGGCTCTGGGCTTCACCAGCACCGACTTCCGCCCCGGCTACTTCCTGCCGCCGGAACCGGCGGGTGGCAGCTATGATGCGCTTTTGCCATCGATGAATCTGATCGTCGATCTGACACCGAAGCTGGTGGCGCGCGCCGCCTATTACGAGACGTTTGAAGCCTTTGATATGGTGGAGTTTTCACCAGCCCCCACCCGCGTGCTGGAAAATGTCGATCCGGATACGGGCGAGTCGCTTAGCTCCATCCGCATCGACATGAACCGCTTCGACCTGAAACCCCGCAGCTCCAAGGCGTTTGATCTGGGCCTGTCGTGGTATAATCGCCGCGGCAATGTGGTGGCGCTGGGTTACTTCCACAAAAAGATCGAAAACAACATCGTCCTGCAGAACAACTACTGCCCGGTGGGGCAGAGCTTCAGCGCGGAGGGTCAAACCTTCGGGCCGCTCTATGTCGATGGCACGGGCTTCTGCCGCATTCAGCAGGGGGCCACGACCGACCTCGGCAATCAGCGCATCACGATTAACCGCACCATCAATGACCCGAACGCCATTACGGTCGAAGGCTTTGAATTCCAGGTCCAGCAGGACTTCTCGTTCCTGCCCGGCCTCTGGAAGAATTTCGGCATGGTCTTCAACGCCACGAAGGTCACCTCCAGCGGGGCCAATGGCTCCAAACTCTATGGCGTGGCCGACAGCACTTATAACCTGATCGGCTATTACGAAGACGACAAGTGGCAGGCGCGTCTGGCCTATAACTACGCGTCCGATATCCTGCTCGAAGGCGGCTCGACCTTTACCGGCTCCTCCAGCCGTGTGCGGCCGCGTGGTCAGCTCGACTTCTCCGGTGCTTACACGCCCAATGCGACGACGGAGGTGCGCCTTGAGGTCTATAATATCACCAATTCGCGGCGCGAGGAGTACGAAGGCGTCGAGGCCTTTAACCGCGTTGCAGATTACGACGGCATCACCTATTCCCTCAGCGTAACAAAGAAATTTTAAACAGGCGTAACCAGCGTGGACGACACCAAACGGACCCCGGCCCCCAAGGAGCGCAACGCGGCCCCCCTTGGCCCCTCTGTGCGTAAGCCGGGGTCAGCCCTGACCATTACCGATGTCGCCGAATTTGCCGGGGTATCGAAAAAGACGGTCAGCCGTGTGCTCAATCGCGAACCGATGAAGGCCACCACGCGGGCGAAGGTCGAGGCCGCGATCGAGACCCTGGGCTTTGTGCCCAACGCGCAGGCGCGGGCGCTGGCCTTTCGCAAGAATTTTGTGATCGTGCTGTTCATCCATGACTCGACCTCGCCCATGGCCATGACGTTTCAGCGCGGCGTCCTGTCGGCCATTGGCGACAGCGAGCTGGCTCTGGCGGTGCGGCCGGTCAACCGTGAGTCGCCGGAACTGTTGAGTGAGATCGAGACGTTTCTGGCGCGTCAGAAGCCGATGGGGGCCATCTTCCTGCCGCCCCTGTCCGAGCGCGACGATATTGGTGAGATGTGCCAGAGGCTAAACGTCAAATATGTGCGCGTCGGCTCGGCCCAGCTCGATATGATGTCACGCAGCGTCTGGTCGAACGACCGCGAGGCGGTGATGGGTGCGGTGCGCGATATCGTGGCCCTCGGTCACAAGCGCATCGGCTTTGTGCGTGGTCCCAAAGGCTTTCTATCGGCGCGCGAACGCGAAACGGGCTTTCGTCAGGCGCTGGTCGCGGCCGGGGTCACGCCGGACGAAACGCTGTTTGCCGACGGGCGCTATACGTTCGACTCTGGTGTTGCCGCCGGTCAGGCCCTGCTCAGCCTGCCGCAACCGCCCAGCGTGATTTTCGCCAGCAACGACTCCATGGCCGCTGGCGTGGTGCGGGCGGCGCATGAAAAGGGGCTGAGGCTGCCGCAGGAGCTGTCGATTGTCGGCTTTGACGATGGACCGGTCGCTGTGCAGCTCTGGCCCTCCCTGACCACGGTTCACTGGCCCGTGATCGAGATGGGCGTGCTGGCTGTGCACAAGCTGGTGCCCGAAACCCTGCCGGCGGGCGAAGACCCCGCGGCCCTGCCCTCCATGGTCGCCCCGTCACTGATACGTCGCGAGTCTCTGGACGCACCCGCCCGATGAAAGGAATACCGCCATGCCTGACGCGCCCTCCCGCCGCGATACGTTGCGCCATCTGTCTGTCCTTGCAGTGGCGGGCCTGACGGGTATGGGGGTGTCGGGTGAGGCCCTGTCGCGGACGCCGTTTACGCGTACGCACAGCCTGCCCTCGCTGAAAGGGCTGCCCGACTATTCCTACGCCGGTTACGGCTTCGGCGTGGCGGCGATCCCGTCTGAGCCGGGCACCATCATCGACGTCAAAAGCTTCGGCGCGAAGGGCGACGGTGAGACCGATGATTCGCGCGCCGCGCGTGAGGCGCTGGCCGCCGCACACAAGGTCGAAGGCAAGGTCACGCTGCGCTTTCCGGCCGGGCGCTTCGTCCTGACCGAGGTGCTGCGCATCGAACGCAGCGATTTTGTCCTTGAAGGGGCCGGACACGACGATGAAGGCACCACCCTCTACTTCCCGCGCCCGCTACGGCTGGTCGATGAGACTCAGACCCTGAAAGAACTGCGCGAGTATATCCGCAAGGAAAACAAGCGGCAGGTCGAAAAGGACCGCAATATCGACTACTGGTTCAGCGAGTATAGCTGGAGCGAAGGCTTTATCCGGGTGGGCATCCCCGGCGTGCGCTATGCCGAGTACCTGCCGGAATATGACACGCCGCCAGACATCGTGACGGCCGGGGTTTCGGGTGCCAAATGGACGCGACAACTGGAGGTGGCCGACGCTTCGGGTATCACCCCCGGTCAAATTATCCAGATCCAGTGGTTTGCCGACAAGGGTCGCGGCAGCGCTATCCTGCACTCGCTCTATGGCAACACCACACGCACCCTGGGGCAGCGCCACTACGACAATCCGGCGCGCGCCCTGATCAGCCAGACCACCCGTGTCGTCTCGGTCAAGGGTAACCGGCTGGAGCTGGGCGACCCTCTGTTGCACGCCGTATCGGCGGCGCAACCGGCGCGCCTTGTGCGCAAGGCCTTTCTGACCGATGTCGGCATTCAGGGCCTGCGCATCGAATTTCCCGACGCGCCCGCCTTCGGCCACCATCTGGAAGAAGGCTATAATGCCATCGCGCTCAATGAGATGTTTGACGGCTGGGTGCGCGATGTCACCATCCACAATGCCGATTCCGGCATCCTGACCTATGACAGCGCCAGCCTGACCCTCAGCGGCATAGCCACGACCGGCGCACGCGAAGCGCACTATTCGGTGCACGTCGGCAATGCCCACAATGTGCTGGTCAAGGACGTATTGGTCGCCAATCCGGTCGTTCATCCTTTAAGCGTCAATACGCAGGCGACGCGCGCCGTCTATTCACGCGCGGTCGTCCTGACGCGCGGCCTGATCGACCAGCACGCCGGGGCCAATCATGAGAACCTGTTTGACGCGGTGCGCCTGCACATCCGCCCCAAGAAAGTGGACGGCCAAGGGCGCGAGATGTGGGTGCACGACACCTGGGCCGGGGGCGGCGCCCCCTACTGGCAACCCAATCACGGCCTGCACAACACGACGTGGAACCTCGAAGTCGTGATCGAAGGCGGCGCGCCGTGGGACGCCGAAGTCACCTTGCGCGGCCTCAAACAGGGGATCGGCGAAAACGTCATCGGCGTCTATGGCAACCGCCGCCTGAGCGTGCTCTATCCCGACGCCGCGCGGATTGAGGGGGTTAATGTCTGCATCGACGCCGCCCCCTCACTCTACGATCATCAGCTGGCCCAGCGACGGCATGAGGCGTTAGAAATAATTAGAGCCATTCGGCGGCTCAACTGAGCCGCCGATGCTCTAGATTCCTCCCGTTTCAGGATACCAGCCGTTAGCCGTGCGGCGCTGTACCGTCTGGCCCGCCTCGTCCGTGGCGAACAGGTGAATCCAGCCATTTTCGACCAGATCGCGCAGGGCGGCGTGGCGGCTCAGAACGCCGTCAATCGCCTCGGTCGGGGCGGCGATGACGACCGACAGACGCAACGCCTCGTGCCGGAAGCGCTGACCATCAAAGACCGATTGCAGCGGCAGCCCCAGTCTCAGATCGCCGCCATTGCCTTCCAGCACACCCAGATTACCGCCGACCACATTGTGCAGCACCTTATTGCCCGCCCCGAACACCTCCGGTGCCACGGTCGAGGCAAAGTATTGCAGGTTGATCCAGCTCGCCACAATCACCGGCGCGGTCAGTATCTGCTCTAATACGGCAAACCCTTCGTCATTTCGCCAATCGTAGGAATGCAGAAACACCCGTCCACCGAGATCCTTGCCGCGCGTCAGTTGACGCGGCGCGGCGATGAAACCGGCACAGCCGGCCAGGGCCCATTCCGGCCGCACCTGAGACGGATCAGCGGCCCGGCGGCGAAAAGCCTTCAGGGTCGGGGCCTCGTTCAGGGTCGGCGCGCGCACCTGCCGCATCCTCTCACCGGCCCGAACCGTGGCAGCCTTGAACGCCGCGACTTCAGCGGCGAGATGCGCCGGGATTAAGGTCTCATCGAGCAGGCTCAGCTCATCGGTCGTGGTGTTATGAACCGCACCGGCAAACCAAACGTCGGGGCTAAGTTCTATGCCTTTTTCGGCTTTCAGCAGACGCCGCACCTGCGGGTGATTGAGCATCAGGGCCGCGGCGCGCGCATTGACCGCGCCGCTGCGTCCGCCGCAGGCCCCGCAGTGCAGGCCCGCCGCGTGCGGATTGTTCAGCGACTCGCCTTCATGGCCGACCAGCACGACCAGCTTCGCCGTCGGCTGGGTGAGCCCCGCCCCCTTCAAAAGGCCCGCCGCCATGTCAACTTGCTGGGCGATGGGCATATGCAGGGTCACCTCGGTGACGGCCCGCACCGTTTCCGGTCCTTTGGCAAACAGGGTCGCGGCCAGAGACTGGGCCGACGCCAGTCCAAAACTTTCGACATAGCCAAAGGCCGAAGCCCCGGTGCGCTTCAGACCTTCGACGACCGTTTTGAGCACGGACTTTCGGGTCGCCTCAGAGGGTACGGCCTCGCAGACCAGCGCGCCGGGCCGCAACAGCGGCGGGCAGGCGGGCTGACGGCGGCCATCGGTCGTTTCAACGGCGATAGGCAGGCCGAAAAAGCCTGCAAAGCCCAAGGTCTCAATCCGCGGCCCGGCCTGTTCCAGCGCATGGCGATATAGCTCCGAACGCACGTCGATGCAGAAGATCGCCTGCGCCAGCGGGGCCGGAGCGGGTGGGGTCGCGCGACGCAGGCTGTCGAACAGACCCTCCCGCCAGCGGGTTTCCCGCGCCTCCAGCGGCGACACGTCGGGCAAGACGTCCGCACGTGTAGCACACAACGCGCGCCGCCAGTTCATGAGCGTCGTCTCATCCTTGAACGACCTTGCCGCCAGCACATCCCACGCCAGCCGGATGACGAGCAGATCGCGCAGGCCGTCATCCGTGCGCGCGTCAAGCTGAGCTTCCCAGTCGCGGTGACGCATCCAGGCGGCCCAACCGCCAACCGTGCAAATCAGACGCTCCAGATAGGCGGTCTCGGCCTCTGCGGGCAGATTCAGGGCGCTCAGCAGGACTTCTGCGGCCACCACAGCATCGGTGGGCAGGGCCGCGACCTGCGCGCGGAAACTCTTAAGCCCAAAGATTTCGGGGGCACGGTCGTGCACGGCTTCGGCGCGCCAGGCGGCAAAGGGCGTATCACCCTGCCATGGATTGCCCCAGACGGCCTGCCCCTGATCGTAGAAGCCCGACGCCCACTGCGAAATTCGCCCCGTTACGAAATCGCTCAGCGGTTTATTCAGCGTCTTGCCGAAAGCATCGCTTAGCGTTTCAACCGGCGACGGCAGGGCCGCATCGGGCAGCAGGTGCGCGCCGTGGCTGCGGGCGACATCAAGTGCAGCCTGCGCGAAATCGACGCCGCTGCGGGCCATGAAGGGGTTGACGGCGACAAAGCTTCTGAGCGGCCATTGCGGCGACACGCGGCGAACAATCGCCTTTAACCGCGTGTCCAGTGCCTGTTCTGTCGTGGGAAAGAGCAACGTAAAAGCGTTCATGGCTGGGTACTCCGGTTAGAGCGCTTTCCGAAAAGTGTGAGGCACTTTTCGGATGCAAAAGCGCGTTAAATCATAAATTTAGAGCGTTATTTCGCTGCATCGAACGGCGTTGTGACTCCCTCTGAACGAAATACGCTCTAAGCCAGGTATTGATGTAGAAGCCGTTTTTCAGATGAACATAAAGGGCCATCACCGGCGGCCAGCGAGGCGCACTTAAGGCCAGCCACTGCCCGATGCACAGGATCACCATGCCCGCGACGGTCACCGTGGCCAGCAGCGGCGAAACATTGAGGGATGCCTCACCCAGCAGCCGCTCGATCACGCCGTGACCTAAGAGGGCAAGCGTCACCATGCCCGCCGTGACGACGGTCAGGATCAGCGGGCGGCGCGCTTCAAGCACGGTAACAACCCCCATGGCGGCCAGAAGCGTGACCAGCAGGCTGGCCGACAGGGTGCCGGTGGCCAGAAGCGTCAGGCTAAGGCCCGCAAGGACAGCCAGCGGCAGGAGGGCGGCGACCGAGCGGTCCTGAACCGGCTTTTTGTCGCTGAGCGTGCCGGCGGTGAGGAAGGCATTGGCCTTGTAGGCGGCGTGGGCGAGGATGTGGAACAGAGCCGCCCCGAAGGCCCCCAGCGCGCATTGCAGCAGCATAAAGCCCATCTGCGCCACGGTGGACCAGGCCAGTGCCGCCTTGACGCTGTTCTGCGCCATCATGGCCAGCGAACCGACGATGATCGAACCGAGCGCCAGAAGGACCAGCAGGCCCTGCGCCACCGGGCTAAGCATAAGCACGTCCGAAAAGCGCAGCAGCAGGACGCCACCGGCATTGACCACACCGGCGTGCAGCAGGGCCGACACCGGCGTCGGCGTCTCCATGACCTCAATCAGCCAGCCATGCACCGGGAACTGCGCCGATTTCAGGACGGCAGCGACGACCAGCAACAGGGCGGCCAGAGTGACGTCAAAAGGAGCCGCTCCGGGCAGACGCGCGGCGATCTCAGTCATGTCGAGGCTGCCGGTCGCGCGGTAAAGACCTATAAAGGCGAGGACCAGAGCCGCGTCGCTGAGGCGCGCCAAAAGGAATTTCTTGTGCGCGGCCAACCGCGCCCCGACCCGATCCGGATAGAAAACGAGCAGCTTGTGCAGGGTCAGCGACATGGCCACCCAGCCCAGCGCGAAGGTCAGGAGGTTCGCTGAAAGCACGAACAGGATGACGGTGGCGAGCGTCAGGTGCAGCCCGCCCAGAAAAGCGTCCTGCCGCGCATCGCCATCGAGATAGTTCTGCGAAAAGCGCAGCACCGCCCCGCCGACCAGCGTCACCATGGCCACCAGTGCCGCGCCCGTGGCGTCGAACCGCAGGCCGAACCACTGGGTCTCCGGAGGCGCGGCACCGCTGATCCACACGATAGCCAGATAAAGAAGGGCGGTCAGACCGACCGCGAACCCGGCCATCGACAGGCCAGTGGACAGACGGCGCAGGCTTCGCAGGCCAACAACCCGCACGCTCACAGCCCCTACGGCCACATGGAACAGAGCAAGACCAACACAAAGACCGAGACAGAGCCCGGCAAGTAGCGCAACCGACATGGCAAAAACTCCCGTTGGGTTGCTGATACGGGGCCATAAACAATATAAAAAATTCAAAGATTGAATTGTTTTGTTAGATAAATTAGAACGAACCCATGGCCAGCCTGAATTTCAAACACCTGCGCTATTTCTGGGCGGTGGCACACGAAGGGCATCTGACGCGCGCCGCCGAGGCCTGCAATGTGTCGCAATCGGCCCTGTCGGTTCAGATTCAGGCACTGGAGGCACAACTGGGGCACGCCCTGTTTGAACGGCGCGGGCGGCAGATGATCCTGACTGAGGCCGGGCGCGTGACGCTCGACTATGCCGATACGATTTTTGCAGCGGGTGACGAACTGATCGGCACACTGGAAAACCGTGGGCGGGCGCGGCAAGTGCTACGCATCGGCGCGCTGGCCACGCTGTCACGCAATTTTCAGATGCAGTTTCTGAAACCCCTGATGGCGCGCACCGATGTCGATATCGTCCTGCGTTCGGGGGCTCTGAGTGAGCTTCTGGAGGGGCTTCAGGCCCTCGAACTCGACGTGGTTCTGGCCAATATGGCCCCGGCGCGTGACCGGCTTAACCCGCTGATTTCACATCGCATTGCTGATCAGACGGTGAGCCTGATCGGATCGCCGCAGCGCATGCGCGACGGGGCCAGCCTGCGCGCGTATTTAAGCGAAGCGCCCCTGATCCTGCCCGGTCATTCGAGCAGCATCCGCGCCGGATTCGACGCCATGATCAACCGGCTGAATATCCGTCCGGTAATTGCCGCTGAAATCGACGACATGGCCATGATGCGTCTTCTGGCCCGCGAAGGATTTGGTCTGGCTATCGTGCCGCCGATCGTCGTGCGCGATGAATTACAGAGTGGTCTTCTGGCCGAATTTGCCGCCCTGCCCGACCTGCGCGAAACCTTTTATGCGGTAACGGTTGAACGCCGTTTTCCCAACCCATTACTGGCCACCTTGCTCTAGCTTTAGCCGCCTGGATCATTATGATTTCTGGTCGAAACATAATGGTCCAGGTTTTGTTTAGCCCCTCGCCGGGCGGTGGCTTTGCCACCTTGGCCGCCGCCTCAATGGCGGCTTGAGCGGAATGATTCCACTAGAAATCATTCCGCTCGAAAGACGCGCTTCATAAAATCCGAAATTGAAGTCGCGACGTACTAAAGGCACATCGCGATGACGGAACGTGCGTTTTAAACAGACCTCTAACCTTATGGAAATCTTATGAAAACGCTTGCACTTATCCTGCTTTGCGCACCCGCGCTTGCGTCCCTGTCTCTGGCCTCTGTGGCCCATGCCGGCCCTGTTGAGTCTGGCCGCTGGGCCGTCAGCGGCAGCATTGGCACCGAAGTCCCCGTCTCCGGCGACGTGCACGGTGGCACGACGACGGGTCAGATTCCTCTGGCCACCATTGCCTCGCTGCGTGACACCGGCGCGCCCGCCCTGCCCGCTGCGCTGACCGCCACCGGCAATGCCGGTCAGTTGCGCATTCAGTCGCGTGGTTTCGATGATATCTATGACAATGCCACCGCGCTGAACTTCGAAGCCACCTATGGCATCGGCGAGGGTCGCGAATTGTTCGGCAGCTTTGACTATGTAAAGGCCGATGAAGGCTCGACCCAGGTCGGCACCGCCGCTGTGGTCAATGGCACCAACACCGTGGCCGAAGTCCCGGTCTATGGCCGCTTTGGCGAATATAAGGGTATGGGCGTCTCTGTCGGTGCGCGTCAGTGGTTCAACGAAGGCGGCACGTTCGAGCCCTATATCGCCGGACGCATCGGCGTCAGCAAGATCGACGAAATCCGCGCTACCTCCACCATCCCGGACCTGACCATCAATCAGTCTCTGCGCAACGTCCCCTTCTATGATGACACGACGATCCTGACCGCCGGGGTCGAAGCGGGCGTCAGCTATAAGATGTCGGAAAACGTGTCGCTGATCGCGGAAACGGGCCTGCGCTACTATGGCAAGCTGGACGGAAACGACAGCACCATTGGCGGTCTGGGCCTCGCCTCGATCAATGAGGAAGGCAACCGTCTTGTGGTGCCGGTGACGCTGAAACTGCGCGCTGTGTTCTGAGGAAAGCGCATGATGAGAAAGCGTCAGGGTCTGGGACCGATCGGTTCCGGACCCGACGCCAGCGGGGCCCTGATCACACGGATAGCCTCTGCATTGAGCCAGGCGACGGCCTGATCAGAGATCTGATCATCGGTGATAAGCACATCGATGTCTTGCAACGGGCACACCGCCAGAACGCCGCTGCGGTCAATTTTGGCAGACTCCGCCAGAAGGATGACGGTTTCAGCCTGCGCCACAAACCTACGGTCGGATTGCACCCGCAAGGGATCGGTCTGCATCACGCCCTTGCGCGACAGGGCCTGACACCCCAGAAACAGCTTGCTGGCGCCGAACCCCGTTGAGATCGGGGGTTCATCAGCGGCCGGATGCGGGCGGCCTGTTCGGCCATCGGTCTCATAAGGCGTCAGCATGACCTGTTGTTCGCGGAAAACCTCCCCGCCCGCCAGCCGTACCCGGACCTGTGGCTTGTCGAACAGGTTCAGCAGAACGGGGATCGAAGCGGTCAGCACCTGACACGGCCTGTCTCCCATCTGTTCAGCCATGAGAGCGATCGTCGCCCCGCCAGCGAGGATAAGGCTGTCATGCGGTTCAACGAACCTCAAAGCCGCCTGAGCGATAGCGCGGCGCGCCGCGAGGTTTGCCGGCGGAAGACGCTCAGGGTTTGGGGCAGCCTGTGCAAGGGCGCGGGGCACGGCCCCTCCCTTTACGCGTATCAGATGACCCGAATTGTGCAGTTGCGTCAGGTCACGGTGGATTGTCGTGCGGGACACGGCCAGATGGCTCGCCAGTTCCTCTATGGTGGTGATACGACTGGGCCGCAGCAGGGCGGTAATGGCGCGCCGCCGGTCAATCGCATACATCATCAACCCCTTATGAATCTAAGGCTGCGTAGCGGTCAGGTCGGTCAGCAGGATCAGGTCAGACGGCTCCGGAATACGCGGTTGTGGCAGGTCGCGATTGGGCGGCAGGGCCTGCCAGACGAGGGTGTACACCCGGCCGTTCGGGCCGGTCGTCTGGGCCGTCTGCACGCGGCTGACATCCGTGACCCCGATACGCGCCGCCGCCCGGGCGTTGAGGCTCTCGACCCTGCGCTCCTCAATCCGCTTCAGGGTACGTGCATCGACGACGAACTCAAGCGCCTGCCCCAGCCGCGTCACCGGTATAATGAGCTGGCCAGCCGAACCGGGGCGCGCGCCTTCGACAAACAGTTCGCTGTTCAGCGAGCCGCCGCCTTTGAAGTCCCAGCGATAGTTAGTCCAGGCGCTGATCTGTTGGCGGTTCCACGTCTTGCCTTCGCGGCGCGCCAGCCAGATCTGCGTGTTTCCGGCGGCGTCGTACTTGTGGTAGGTGATGGTCACGCGCTTGTCGGCATCGAAGCCGATGACCGTATTGTTGTTGATCATGCCGCCTCGGACCGGCACCGGATCGACGATTTCGGCGTCCTTCAGCCGGATCGGCAGGGGCAAAGGCGACCCGTCAGCCTTTTCCCAGTGGATCAGGTCACGGCTGCGCGCATAGGACAGGTCGTGATTGGTTTCGGCCATCGGCGAGTCGCGCCACACCCAGGTGATGTGAAACCAGCCGTCCGGCCCCGACACCGGGCCTACGAAATAGGCATTTCGCTGCCCTTCGCCATCGACCAGCGGGGCTGAGGTCAGGGCCAACCAGCGACCGGTGGCGGCATCATAGACATTATAGACTTCGTTGCCGCGGCCGCTTGAGCCATCGCGATACTTATAGACCAGCCGCCCATCGCCATCGTGCAGGAAGATGGGATAGGTCATGTGGGCTTCACGCGTCGCCTCGACCATGACCGGCATGCGTTTCAGGGTGCGCACATCGCCGGACGGGTCGCTGCGGAAATAGGTCAGGGGATCGACGTGCATGTTGCCCGCCACGTGCAGCGCCCCTGCGGGATCGAGCGCCATGGCGATATAGTTATGGCTGTCCCAGCCGAGCCAGGTATCGACCTTGTGATAGACCCAGTGCGCCGGGTTGTTCAGCGGCCGCTGCGCCACGGTCAGTTGCCGGTTGGCGTCGTAATAGGCGACGTACAGATGCGTCTTTGACACCGCCATGGCAAAGCGCGCGCTGTGGCCCGACCACACGCGATCAATCGCTTCGGGCGGGGCCGAAGGGGGCGTCTGAGCGATCGCCGTCGTCGCCAGCAAAGCACTCAGGAAGAGGGTGGATAACGCACGCATAAGGCAAGTGTCCTGTGTGAAAAGGCCTTGTCAGGAACGGGGCCGCCCTGCGACGGCCCCCTTAGATCATTATGATTTCTGGTAGAAACATGATGATCCAGATTTTGTTTAGCCCCTCGCCGGGTACGGGCGGCGCCACCTTGGCCGCCGCCTCAATGGCGGCTTGAGCGGAATGACTCCATCAGAAATCATTCCGCTCAAGCTTCAGTTAAAAGGTCGCTCTTACACTGACCTGGAAGGTCCGTCCGTCATAATCGACGCGCCGCACCTTACGCTCATCGCCTTCAAACTCCGTGCGCTTTTCGTCGGTCAGGTTGAAAGCATCCAGACCGATGGTGATGCGGCTGCTGAGGTTATAGGAGGCCGACAGGTCAAACTGTCCGCGCGCCTTGACCGAGCGGGCCGCGCCGGCAAAGGTGCCACCAGCCGCCAGATCATAGACATCACGGTAGTTATAGACGGCGCGCACGCCAAACTGATCCGTCTCATAGAAAACGATCAGGTTGGCCGCGTTTCTCGACACACCCGGCAGGACGGCCGAAGCGCCATTGACCGTCTTGCCATTGACGTCGGCGTAGGAATAGTTGAACGCGCCACCCAGCTTGTCAAACGGGGCCGGCAGGAAGTCGAGGTTTTGCTGAATGGTCAGTTCAGCCCCGGTCACTTCCAGCGGCGTCGGTGAGTTGATCGCCCCATCGACATTGATCTGCGCCCGCGTACCCGCCGGGGTGTTCAGCGAGCTGTAGCAGAGATCGCCATTCACCGACCACGTCCCCAGACCGAGACCATAGCCATCCGCCGGGCAGAGGAAGGCATCGCGGGTTTCGGCCTGAATCTGACCCTTGATCTCCTTCTTGTACAGGGCGAGGCCGATCAGGCCATTGCGGCGATTATACCATTCAAAAGACACATCGTAGGAGTTGGAGGTATAGGGTTCGATCTCCACGCGTCCAAGGGCGATATTATAGCCATCCACGGTCGGCGTGACCGTCGTCGAGATGGGGGAAATGTCGCGGGGATTGGGGCGCACAAAGGTCTTGTAAGCCCCTAAGCGCACCACAAAGTTTTCAGCGACATCGGCGGCCAGCAGCAGGGACGGCAGCGTATTGCTATATTCCGTTTCCCGCTCGTTCAGCTTGAAGGTCGCCGTCAGGCCGCTGCCGGTACGATCCAGCGAGGTGATCTTCTGCTTGGTGTTCTCCTGACGCACGCCCACATGACCGCGCAGGCGGATGCCGAGCACCTCGGCATCGACCTTACCCATCAGATAGGCCACATTGACATCATCAGACTTGGTGAAGTTATTGCCCGTGAAGTTGCCATCGGCCGGATCATTGACCCAGCCGCCATTGGTCAGGCGCTGACCTGGCAGCAGGGTCACCGGTTGCAGACGCGACACCGCATAGTCGAAATCGACCGTCTGCCAGTTCTTCAGATAGCCATCGGCCTTACCGCCGAAAAAGTCATCGGCAAAGGCGCTGCGGACCACAAAGCGGCTATCGATATTCTGGCTCTGCACGCCGACGGCGCTGGCGCGGTAGCCGGTCGATGAATATTCGCTGGCTTCCGAGCGCAGACCGAACTGCACGCTGGACAGCCAGGATGACTCCACAAAGCGCTCAATATCGGCCTGAACGGTGCGGACCGAGTTCTTGGCGGCGGAGTCGCTGCCCGCCACGATGAAGCGGTTCAGATTGCCGTTGACCAGTTCCGGACCGGAGGGCGGCGTATTGGGGCTGATCCAGGGGCCGGACGTATCGGTGACCAGCGGTGTGGTCTGGGTGAAGGCCATGCGGAAGGCTTCGATGTCAGAGCCGCCGCTGAACAGGCTGCCCGTCAGGCCATTGCCAACCCCTGACGTCCCCAGCGGCTTGGCGGGATTACGCACGTCCAGCTGGCTCTGGTACGCAAAGTTTTCAGCCTCGGAATACCCAAAGGCCCCGTTGATGCGCCACGTCTTGTTGCGGAATTCCGCCGACAGATGCACCCCGTTGGTCATCTGCTTGAACGACTCCTTGCGATAGGAGGCGTATACGCGCGGATTGGTAAAATTGTACTGATCGACATAATAGCGCCCGTCCGCCTGCTGATACGGCGTGATGGTTGGGTCGATAATGGTATTGGCGTCACGGAAGTCGATATCGAGGATGTCGGTCCCGGTCAGCGGCATATCGCGGTTGCTGTAGAAATAGGTGCCGTTGACGCGCAGATTGTCATTGACCTTGTATTCGCCACCGATAACGCCGGTGAGAAGCTCACCTTCGTTATATTTGACGCCCTGCCGGATATCCGAGGGCAGAAGGACGCCGGTCTTGGACTTGGCCCCCGTGCCACCCGCGGCACAGACATTACCGGCCGCGCACGACCCGTTGGTTTCAAACGGCGCGTAATAATCGGCAAAACGCGTGGCAAAGCCCGGCGTCGTGGTCGCCGAAAGCGTCGTATATTGCGGGAAGTGGATAGAGTCGCGGCGGAAGTTTTCCTTGCGATAGGCGATGGTGCCAAACACGGCGAGGCGTTCATTGAGGAAATGCCGCGTGCCCCCCAGCGTAACCGAGGGCGTCACATAGTCACCGAGCGTATTATATTCGGTGCTCACCTTGGCAAAGGCGCCGTCCTTACGGCTGAGCGCCGGTTGGATCTGAAGGTCGATATTGCCGCTGATGCCGCCCGACTGATCCGCCGCCGACACCGACTTGATGACCGAGATGGCGCTGAAAATATCCGAGTTGAACGCCCCCAGAGGCGCGGCCCCGCCCAGCACCGGCGAGGCAAAATTCATCCCGTTGAGCGTAATCTTGGCATAGCTGCCCGGCAGGCCACGCAGGTTGATCGAGGCATTGCGCGAATCTTCTTCGCGGTTGACCTGAATGCCGGGGATACGTTGCAGAGCTTCACCCACATTGAGATCAGGGAAACGCCCCAGACCGTCCGACGAAATACTGTCCGAAACCCCGACCGCCGAACGCTTCATACGCAGCGCGTCGGCATAGCTCTTGCGAAAGCCCGTGACCACGACCGTTTCCGTCTGATCCTTGGGCGCAGAGGCCGCCGGGGACGTCGCCTCCTGCGCAAATGCCGGAGCTGTCGCCAGGGCTAGCAGGCTGACCGAGGCGCACAGCGCCGCGCCCGCCCGGGGGCTGACCTTTTTCATGAGTATTTCCTCGTCTGGGTTTATAATTTGTCTGAAAAAGAGGCACTTGTCCCCTTTCTGACTGTCCCAACGAGTGGCTCAAAAAATTCCGCCAAAAATTTTGACAAAAATGACAGAAAACGAAATTTTCGGACTAAACCTGCTTAAAACTGCGCGCGCAGGTTCAGGCTCAGGGTGCGCCCGTCATAATCATTGACGCGCGGCAGGCGTGGATCGCTCTGAAACTGTGAACGGCGCGCATCGCTCAGATTGAAGGCATCGAGCGAGACAGTAAGACCGGGATTCAGACGATAGGAGGCTGAGGCATCGACCTGCCCGCGCGATTTGACACGGCTGGACGAACCGAAAAAGGTATTGACCCCGGCGAGGGTATATTCGTCCCGATAATTATAGACGACGCGCACCCCAAATCGCGGCGTCTCATAATAGCCGATCAGATTATAGGTCCGTTCGGAAACGCCCGGCAGCACCGAGCGGGTGCCATCGGCGACGCGACCGGCCACGCGCGTATAGGCCAGATTGGCCACACCCCCCAGATACCGCCACGCCCCCGGCAGGAAGTCGAAAGTTTGCTGCACGCTCAGTTCAAGACCATCGACGGTGAGCGGGCTGTCCTGATTGAAATTGCCGCTGGCGGTTATCACGGCGGGCTGTCCGCTCACAAACTGATCACTCAGGCATTGCCCCCCTTCAATGCGCAGATGCCCCAGACCAAAGGCCGTGGCGTCGGCCGGACACAGGCGTTCCAGCCGCCATTCTGGCGCGATCAGATTGGTGATCCGTTTGCGAAACAGGGCCAGCGAGACCAGACTGCCGGGCCTGTTATACCATTCCAGAGACAGGTCCTGCGCGCCGGATGTATAGGGTCTGAGGTCATAGCCGCCATAGACAATAGCGTAGCCGTTGGACGTCGCCGAAACGCTGGTGGCCGGGCTCAGATTTCGGGGCTGCGGCCGCGAAAACGTCTTGTAGGCCGCCAGACGCAGCACGAGGTCGTCGCGCAGGCCGGCGCGAATCTGCACGGACGGCAGCCACTGACTGTGGGTCTGGGTAAAGGTGGCGGGCTGATAGCCCACCTCACCCGTGCGGCGCTCCTGACGATTAAGCGTCGTAATGACCTGCTGCGTTGCCTCGTGGCGCGTGCCCCACAGCAGGGTCAGCGGCAGCGCAGACACGCGGCTCTGGAACTCACCCTGAATAAAGGCCGCCCGCGTCTCGGTGGCTACGGTGAAATTGTTTGAGGCATAGTAGGTGTTGTAGGGATCGTTGATCCAGCCGGTGGGATTGAGCTGATCCGAGGGCGAGACTTGCAGGGGCCGCAGTCGCGCGACCGTGCGGGCAAAGTCCACCTGACGCAAGCCGGTGAGATGGCCGGGAGCCACGCCACCGAAGAAGTCGCTGATACCGCTGTCGCCCAGCAGGCTGTCGTCAATCGCGTCCACACGAATGCCTTTGGCGCTTGTTCGATAGCCTTCGGAGGCAAACACGGTGCGTTCAAAGCGCACGCCGCCGCTGAGCGCTTCCAGCCCGGCAACACCGATCCGCTGCTGCGCATCAAATTGCACGGCATCGAGACGGTTATCGGCATAGCCGGAGCTGCCCGACACCACAATCTGATCACCTTGCGCGTTCTGATGAAAGGAGGCGTTGGTGGGACCGAGCCACTGCCAGGGACCCGGCGTTACGACAATCGCCGCGCTGTTGAGCGACAGGCGGTAGTTGGCGATATCCGAACCACCCGACTGTAGCGTGCCGCTCAGCCCGTTATCCGGCCGTGCCGCCGTGCGCCAGTCAATCTGCGTCTGCTCATAGACGTTGCGACCACGTGAGCTGACCAGCGTCCCGGTGAGGGTCGTGCGTTCAGAAGCCCACGCCACACGGCTGTCCACGCTCCACGCCTGTTGCCGGGCGGGTTCGGAGCGCGAGGAGAGATTGACCTGCGGCGTGGCGAAACTGAACTGATCGACATAGGCCGTGCCGCCGGGTAGGCGCACCACGCCAACCTGAGGCACGACCTGACCGCCCTTTGGCCGCAGGTCTATTTCGAGCAGTTCCAGATGATTTTCGTCGAGGCGGCGCTGCGTAAAAAAGCCGCTGATGCCGAAGGTCAGGCGATCGCGTCGGTATTGCGCCCCCAGCGCCGTCGAAAACAGCCGGCCGCTGTTATAGCGTGTGACCTGCCGGATATCCGACGGAAACAGCACGCCGGATTGCCCCAGACGACCCGTGCCGACCTGACTGCATACATTGCCGGAGCGACAGGTGCCATCGGCCGCATAGGGCGCGTAGTAATCCGCGTAAAGACTGGCAAAATCGGCGGTATTTTCGCTTAAGGGCGTGTACTGAAAGACAATGGAATCGCGCCGGAAGCGTTCGCGCTTATAGGCCAGCGTGGCGTAAAGCCCCAGAGTGTCGCTCAGGCGGGCATTATAGCCCAGACTGAACGCCGGTGTCAGGCTTTTGCCAAGATCGTTATATTCCCACGACAGTCGGGCCTGTCCGCCGGGCTTGCGGCTGAGCGCGGGCTGAATCTCCAGATCCATATTGCCGCTCAGGCCGCCGGAGGCATCGCCCGGCCCCAGGGTTTTCACGACCCTGATCGACGTGAAAATGTCGGAATGAAAGGCCCCCAGCGGGGTCGAACTGTCCAGCACAGGATCGGCAAAGGCCTGCCCGTTAATGGTGATGCGGGCATAGGTACCGGGCAGCCCCCGCAGATTGACCGTCGCCGATCGCGCATCGGCCTCGCGATTGATCTGCACGCCGGTGATGCGCTGCGCCGCCTCGCCAATATTGAGATCGGGAAACCGCCCCAGACCGTCCGAGGAGATGGCATCCGAAACACCCACCGCCTTGCGCTTGATCTGCACCGCGTCGGCATAGCTGCGCCGGAAACCGGTGACCACGATCAGAGCGGGCGGCGTCTCGACTACGGGCTCAGGCACGGGCGCTGAAACTGCCTGCCGCACGATCAGGGCCGTCTCGCTGCCCTTGCGCCGGATGTTGAGCGGCGTCCCGGCCAACAGGCGCGCCAGCGCCGCTTCGGGTGCCATTTTGCCCCGCACAGAGGGCGTGTCGATCCCTTCAAGGTCGCTGCTATTGGCCAGAATCTGCCAGCCAGACTGCTGGGCAAAGCGCATCACGGACTCAGGCGCCGGACCCGACGGAATGTCAAAAGGCTTTTCCTGAGTCTGGGCCTGCACAGCGGACACGCTGACGCCCAGCCACAGAAGACTGGCCGACACTCCCGATTTGCAAAAGGGGACCATCCTGCGGTGCCCTCACCCGTCGTTTGTTATTATGGCCGCAACGATAGAGCACCGGCCGCCTTTCCACAATCCGGGAGACGTGCCTAATCCGGACGGCGACCAATATCGATACGGTCAGCCGATACGGTGACGGGCACCCCCATGAGCTCATGCACGTTTTCGGCAAACTTTTCGGGTTGACTGAGCCCATACTGACCCACCAGCTTGCGCGACGACAACGCCGGGTCGGCAATATAGATCCTGGTGCGGTTATAGCGATTGAATTCCTCTGCCGCCTCTGCCAGCGACTGATTGGCCAGAACGATGCGGCCTTCGCGCCACGCCAGCTTGCGCGACACCTCAGACGGGTCTGAGCGCACGGACACCGCGTTCTGAGCGATGCGCCCCGCCTCCCCCGCCCGCAGCCTTGTGGACGTGCCGTTCTCGGTGACTTCCACCACCCCCTCGGTGACGAGCACCTCTGCCCCCTCGCCGCGCAGGCGGACGCTAAAGGCTGTGCCGACCGCTCGCACGGAGACGGAACCGGCGGTGACGACAAACGGGCGTTGAGGGTTTTTGGCGACCTGAAACAGCGCCTCCCCCTTCACGAGGTTCACCTGACGCCGCTCTGGCGTCATCCGGACCTCTATGCGGCTGTCGCTGTTCAGGCTGACCAGCGAGCGGTCTTCGAGCGGATGATTGCTGATTTCGCCCAGACCGGTCTCGAGAACAAGCGTTGGCACCGGTGTCTGGAACGCGTGCCATCCGACAAAGGCGGCAACCGCACAGGCGGCGATCGCACCGCCCATGACTAGACGCCGGTCGGGACGCCACCCGCTTCGTTTCTCTGCGACCGGCAAAACCATCGGCGGCGTGCGGTCGGTGTCCATCGCGGCCTGATCCAGACGCTGCCACAGGGCCTGTGCGCGCAGATACGCCCCCTGTTCGCGCGGGCCCCGGTCATACCAGTCGTTAAACGCCTGCTGAAGCGCCTCGTCCAGCGGACCCGACGCCTGTCGTACCACCCAGTCAAGGGCCTGTTCGTCAATACGGGACATGGTCGGCGGTCTCAGGGCCAGACGGTTGCCCGGCGGCGCTTGCTGACAGTCCGGGCCCGGCGGCAGGCCCCTGCGCCACCAGAGCGGAGATAATCCGCATCCCCTTCATGGTTTCCTTTTCGACGATGTTCTCCGACAGGCCCAGACGCGTCGCCGTTTCGGCCTGCGACAGGCCCTGCACCTTCCGCAGCCGGAACACGTCCTGACAGCGACCCGGCAGGCTGGCGATCACCCCCAGCGCCCAGCGCAATTCAGACCGCGCCACGGTCATCAGCTCCGGTCCGGGCTGCGTGTCGGCGATCAGTTCGTCCATATTGGGCATTGCGCCAATCTTTACAATCTGGTCGCGGCGGACCTGGTCGATAATGAGGTTGCGCGCGGTCTGGAACAGATAGCCGCGCGGGTCATGGATATGGTCGGTTGACGTCAGTTTCAGCAAGCGAAAATAGACGTCCTGAATGAGGTCGTCCAGATCCTCCGCACTGCGGCAAAAGCGTCGGACCTTGGTCCGCAGCTCGGCCTCATAGGGGAGAATCTCGGAACTCACCCAGGAGACGATTTCCGGGTCAGCCCCACGCATAGCGGTGGCTCCTGTGGTGTACAACGGGCGAGGTAAATATTTCCGCCGTCAAATCCGCACGCGCACCCATTATTTTCACGTCCTGCTCAGGCCGGAGGGTAAAGCGGTAGGTCTGCGGCGTAAACGGGGCCGCACAGGAAGTGGCAGCATAATACCTCCGCCTACTCAAGAGGCACAGCGACCACAGCGGCCCGCGCGCAGGTGTCGGCCAGCGCATGATCGGTATCGGCAACGGCCAGGCCGCCGACCAGCCGACCGCCCTTGTACAGCGGCAGGGAACCGCCATGCGCATTATACTGGTCCGCATGGGCGGCGATGTACGCCGCGAAATCGCTATCGGTCTTTTCGCGCTGTTCCAGCTCGGCTCCGGAGGTGGCGTATTTTACCGCCGTCGCCGCCTTGCGCGGGGCCGCCACCGGGGCCTTTGGCGAGCCATCGGCGCGCAGGATAACAATGGGGACACCCTGCGCATCGACAACCGCCGCGCTCACTGCCGCCCCGCGGGACTCGCAGGCCACTATGGCGGCATTGGCCAGATCCATAGACCGGGACAAGGGCAGGTCAGGCAGGACCGCTGACGAACTCAGGAGCGCAAAAACAATCATAAGGGTCTCACGAGTAAACTATAAGCCAGACTGACCACTGGCTTTGGCGTTTGGTCTCACTTCATGTGTGCACAAGCGGTAAGGTTACCCTGCGCCGCTCCTTAACCGGGAGCCGGTCCCCACCTTGAAGTCGATTTCATGTTTTCTACCCCGTTGACTGGCGCTTCGACGCTCTGCTCAGAGTCATAACACAAAATGAGATGCAGCAATATATATCGGGACGATATTGTATGACGAAAGGCCCATATCTCACATTTTAAGATCGCCCTGTGGCGCTGTTGCATCATATGGGACGCGACGTTCATATATCGGAACGACATATATTGCGTTGCCGTAAGGATATACCGTTGGAGAAAGGCCGCCCTCTGTGCCCAACGGCTCAATAATCGACCGGATAGTCTTTCGGGAAGCCCTGACCGGCAAAGGCCTTCTTCTGGGTCCAGTCCTCGGCGGGCGCGGTCCAGAAGCTGTCGCTGGCCGGCAAGCCAAGCGCCAGAAAGCTCTCGGACGTGATGTACATGCTGCCGTTGTTCGAATACCAGTCGCCCAGTTCCGGATGATGTCCGACAAAACCGATGGTCAGATACCCCTCCGACGTGAAGTTCGACGGCGCGCTGAACACCGCGCGGTGCACGGCGGTCAGGGCCCCACGCACCTGCCCTTCCGAGAGTTTTGCCGGCAGGGCCTTGCGCAGGGCCAGAAGCGCCAGCGGCTGAAACGCCGCCGTGCGATAGGTCAATGAGCGACCAATGGGCGGATAGGTGCCGGTCGGCGACACGAAACGCTCCAGATGCTCGCCGTAGCGCTGCATACGCTTTTGCCATTTGGGCAGTTCGACCTCAGGCTTGAGGTTGTTGAAGCTGGGCTTCAGCCGCACCAGCACTTCAAGGATTTCGACCAGCATCGGATAGATGACATAGGAATTATAGTAGTCGAAGTGCAGCCGCGTGCCGTCCGCGATCCAGCCATCGCCCGCGTACCATTCCTCCATCTTCTTGATCGTCAGATCGACGCGCATGGGGTCCCAGTCTTCGCCGATCATCAGCAGGAAGACCTCGTTCATGGCGGCAAACAGCAACCAGTTGGTATAGGGCGGCGACACGCGGCGAAGCTGTTTGATCTCGGTCACGATTCGCGATTTGGTCGTCGCATCAAGCGGCTCCCAGAGCTGTTTGGGCGCGCGCATCAGGGCATTGGTGAAATAGGCCGAATCGACCAGCGCCTGTCCGTGACCGCGCCACAACAGATAGTCAGGGCTCTGCGGATCAACGGAATGAACATAGGCTTGCAAGGCCTGCTGCGTCAGCGTGCGGCGAACGCGGCCCTCGGCGGTGTCATCGTCGGGCAGGGTCAGCCACGGTGCCACCCCGGCAATCAGGCGGGCGAAGGCTTCCATATAGGCGACGTCGCGATTACGCCCGTCCCAGGTGGGGCTGACCTCCAGCTGAAACCGAGCTTTCAACTGGCCCTTGGCCATGTTCGACAGCACCGGCTCGGCTATCTTTTGCAACAGCCCAGCCATATAGGCGCGATCCGTCTCAGCCGCGGCGGCCTTGGGCTTAGCCGCCGACGCAGCCCCGGCCCCCAGTGCCGCCGTGCCTGCGACAGCCGCAGTCAGAAAATCCCGTCTTTGCATGGTATCGCCTCCCTGCTGGCTGTTTTTATTGCTTAAGTTCCGCGCGACGCGCATCCAGCCACGTCCGGAAAGCCTCAAGGCTCTTAACGCCTTGCTGATCCTGACTCCACGCCGTGCCAAAGGCGTAGCGGACATTCTGCGCGTCGCGGAAGGTGACGAAGATGGAGTTGCCATCATCGCGAACGCCGCCGTCAATGGCCTCCGGCCGGTAAAACACAACGAGGCCCAGCGCGTCATCGGCCAGAGACTGCACACCCCACGAGGCGATATAGGCCCAGCCCGACGCATCGGCCTCCCCACGTACAAGCGTGACGCCCGGATGTTTGACAAAGCCGGTCAGCAGCGGAGACTGGCCCCCTTCGCCCTTGGCGGTGACATGGGTCAGAGCCGAGCCCTTGCGGATCTCCAACCGCGTCGTCAGACGCGACGCGGCCCCGTCAAAGCCGGCATTGCCCACTTCGATGACCGCTGCCGCCGGACCGTTTTCGATGATCTTCGCCGTGATGGCCGACTTGCCCAGCTGGGTCGCGCGGTTGTTGCGCAACACCCCGACACCGCCGATACCGACCGTGTCACCAACCTTGAAGATGTCCATGCCCCACGGCGCCATGGCGTGATAGTTGTCAACGCCCTGCCCGATCGTGTGCAGGATGGGGCCCGGCGTCTTCTTACCAAAGATGTCGATGGCCAGACGCTCATCGAGATACATGCGGTAGGCGGCAAGGTCCGATTCCCAGCCGATCCCCTCGAAGGCCAGCAGGCCATCATGGATAAAGTGCGACTCCGGCACAGTGTAATCCTTACGCAGATGGAAGACACCGCCGCTCAGCACAGTGTTGATCAGTGTGCCGCCGTCCTGAACGTTCAGCACCGCCTGCACCGGAACCGGCGCGCTTTGCACCGTCAAATCCTTGCCCGGCTTCAGATCGAGATCGGCCACCGCCGTGGCGGCCAGCAGAAACGCCCCGACGCCATAGAACTGCGTATCGTCATAGGAGACGTTTTCCGGGCGGTCAGAAACCGGCTGCACCCAGCCAAACTTGCCGTCGGGATGCACGGCACGCACAAGGGCCGTCCAGCCCTTGCGCAGGGTGGGCTCATACTCCCGCGCGTCCAGCAGACCCGCCTTGATGCCCCACGCAAACCCATAGGTGAAGAAGGCCGTACCGCTCGATTCCGGCAGCGACTTGGTGGGGTCAGACAACAGCGACGGCGACCAGTAGCCATCCGGCTTCTGGATCGTTTTCAGCTTGCCCGCCATTTCCTTGAAGACGGTCTCCATGCGTCCGCGCACGGGGTCGCCCTCGGGCAGAAGCGGGATCATGCGCGCCAGCCCGGCAAAGGCCCAGCCATCGCCCCGGCTCCAGAACACCTTTTCCCCATTGGGTCCGCGGCGATCAAAGAAGCGGGAATCGCGGAAATAGAGGCGCTCCTGCGGATCATAAAGATAGTCGGTCGTTGCCAGGAACTCTTTCTTGGCGTACTCGGCATACTTCGGATCGCCGGTCACGCGCGACAGCTCGAACCACGCCGGCGGAGCCATGAACAGCGCATCGACCCAGCACCAGCGCTCATCGCAATCGACGCCGCGCGGATCGGAATATTCCCGGTGTTTCAGGCCGACTTCGGGCGGGAAGGCCAGGATGGTGTCAAACCTCTGCTTCAAAGGCGCAATGGCCTCCGGACCCGCCCCGTTCTGCGCGGCCCACAGATAGGACTGACCGATCACGTGATCATCGGCGTGGTAGGGTGTCGGGCCCAGTTGCCATTTATTGGCCTGACCCCGGGCGAGGATGGTTTGCTTATAGATCGGATTGCCGGAGTGTTTGGCCATTTCGGTCAGGCCGACGAACAGGGCCCCCTGCACCCAGCCGGTCTTGTGCGGCGTATCGGCAGAGGCATTGGCCGGAATGGCCCCGCCCGCCAGATTGGCCAGCTGATACGCCGCCACCTTGTCAGCCAGCGCCATAACCTCCGCCGGACGGTAAGGAATGGCCGCCGCCGCCTGAGCCGTTGCCTTTTGAGCGGCTTGCGGCGTCGCCGAGACGGCGGTTAAGGGCAGGCCCGCCGTCACACAGGCCGTAAGGGCGGCGGTCGCAAACAGAAACGTTTTCATGGGCGTTCTCTCTGTAGTTTTGATTTCAGACGCGGCGGGACAGGTCATGGGCGTGAGCTTCCTCTTTTCATCGCCTCAGGACAACTGGCAGATATCGAGCGGGGTCATATCGTTATAGTCGAGGTTTTCGCCCCCCATCGACCAGATAAAGGCATAGCGCGACGTGCCCGCGCCGGTATGCACGGACCAGGGCGGGCAGATGACGGCCTGTTCATTGCGCACCACCATATGCCGCATCTGATCAGGCCGGCCCATAAAGTGAAACACCGCGTCGTCCGCGCCAAGATCGAAATAGAAATAGACCTCCGAACGCCGGTCATGGGTGTGCGGTGGCATGGTGTTCCACACGCTGCCCGGCTGAAGGAGGGTCAGTCCGACCAGAAGCTGCGCCGATTCGCACACGCCCGGCACGACAAGCTGATAAATCGTGCGGGCATTGGCGGTTTCCAGCGCCCCGCGATGCAGTGGATGGGCGTCCGCTATCGACAGATGCCTGACCTCAAAGGCCTTGTGCGCAGGCGTGGAGGCCAGATAAAACCGGGCCGGGTTCTGCGGCGTCAGGGAACGGAAGATGACGCTGTCTACCCCTCTGGGCAGATAGAGGGCGTCGTGCACAGCCAGGGTATAATCCACGCCGTTGACGCAGACCGTACCCACACCCGGACCGATATTTACCGCCGCCATTTCGCGGTTCGACAGAAAGGGCTGACCGGCCAGAGACGCCGGTTCGGACACGACCGGCAGCGCGACAGAACCGCTAACCGGTACGACGCCACCGATCACCAGCCGCTCCTGATGGACATAGTTCAAACGGATGTCATCGGCGACAAACAGGCCATCAATAAGATAGCGATCGCGCAGATCATCCACCGAGGCCCCCATCAGTTCGTCAGGATGGGTGGCGTAAAAGGTTCGCTCGTACACGGAAAGGTCTCTGGGATATAGGGTCTCTGGGACTACGGTTTCGGGCCCTGCACCCGATTTTTATCTTACAAATAACGCGTATCATTTTATGATGCCGTAGTCCATATATCGTGACGAATAATCTCTGTCTTGGACAACGCCGGGTGATGCGCCTTCAAAAACGCATTGATCCCTTCGCCCGGATGCGTATGCTGGATGAACTGGCGTTCAAACCGAGGTACGCCGTGAATAAAGCGCCATGTAACGTCGGGCGCGCGGTCGCAAAGCGTTCCGGCCTACAGGTCTGGCCGGACACCATCGACGGATATCACCAAAAAGCGGGTTGAAACCTGGCTGGATTTGTTTCTATATAAGAAACAACTATCTCCATAAATGAAACTCCAGCCGTTTTGCGGCTGCACAGGGAGTTCTGCATGACCGCCTCCGCCTCACCGGCCGCGACGGGCCCGGTCACCCGCTATCGCTGGGTGATCTGCGCGCTGTTGTTCATCGCCATCGGCATCAACTATATCGACCGGCAGATGATCGGCATCTTAAAGCCCACCCTTCAGAGTGAGCTTCAGTGGACCGAGATCGACTATGCCCATATCGTCTTCTGGTTTCAGTGCTTCTATGCGGTGGGCTTTCTGACCTTCGGGCGCATTATCGATGCCGTCGGCGTGCGCATCGGCTATGCGGTGGCCTTTACCATCTGGACCATCGCCTCGATCGGCCACGGCCTGATCCACAGCGTCACGCAGTTCGCCATTGCCCGCTCGGTTCTGGGCTTCGGGGAGGCTGGCGCCTTCCCCGCCTCGCTTAAGGCCGTGTCAGAATGGTTCCCGCAGAAGGAACGCGCGCAGGCTGTCGGCATCTTCAACGCCGGCACGGCCATGGGCCCGATCATCACGCCCTTGCTCGTCCCGGCCATTACGCTGGCCTTTGGCTGGCGCGCCGCATTTATCGCCATCGGCATCATCACCGCCCTGTGGCTGGTGGCGTGGGTGATCATGTACCGCCGTCCACAGGAGCATCCGAAGGTGTCGCCCGCCGAACTGGCGCACATTCAGTCTGACGACACGAGCGCCACTGAGACCGCCGCGCCCACGGCGAAAATCTCGTGGTTCAAACTGCTGACCTTCCGTCAGACCTGGGCCTATGCGCTGGGTAAGTTCCTGACCGATCCCATCTGGTGGCTCTATCTGTTCTGGCTGCCGGACTTCCTGCACAAGCGCCACGGCCTTGACCTCAAGACCTTCGGACCGCCGCTGATCGCCATCTATCTGCTGGCCGATTTCGGGTCGATCTTCGGCGGCTGGGCGTCGTCAAAGCAGTTGAAAGCCGGGCGCACCCCCAATGCGGCGCGCAAATCGACCATGCTGATGTGCGCCCTGCTGGTGACGCCCATCGTCGCGGCGCAGTTCGTCGGCAATCTGTGGGGAGCCGTCGCCATTATCGGTCTGGCCGCCGCCGCGCATCAGGCGTGGTCGGCCAATCTGATGACCCTGCCGTCGGACCTCTTCCCCAAACAGGCCGTGGCCTCAGTCATCGGCATCGGCGGCATGGCCGGAGCCATCGGCGGGATGCTGATGACGACCTATAACGGCTATATTCTGGAGCTGTTCAAATCCTATCAGCCGATCTTCTTCGTCGCCGGCTCGGCCTATCTGATCGCCATCCTCGTCATCCACACCCTGACGCCCAAACTCGAAAAGGTCCCCGAAGAGAAGATTTTGAAGGCGAAGACGGATGCGTAATCTCATCGCCCTGAGCCTTATCCTGTCGCTGGGTGCTTCTGCGGTCGCTGCCGCACCGGTATGCGAAGGCACCAAAGGCTACAGCGCCGCCTTTGACGGACGGCGCACCTTCGGCTGGTCCCCGGCGCGGCTTGAGAGCTTCCGGACCAAGGACCCGAAGGCCCCTTCTGTGGTGAAAGTCATTAAAGACGCTGACAAGGCCCTGACCGCCGGGCCGTGGAGCGTCACCTATAAGACGCGCACCCCGCCGTCCGGAAACCGGCACGACTATATGAGTCTGGGGCCCTATTGGTGGCCCGATCCGGCCGTAGAGGGCGGCGAGCCCTATATCCGCCGCGACGGGCAGGTCAATCCGGAGCGCGCCACCGACGCCTTCGACCGCACAGCCATCACCCGCATGGCCGATGCGGTGGAGGCGCTGTCGCTAGCCTACTATTTCACGGGCAAGCGCGCCTATGCCGAGCGGGCAGCTCTGATCCTGCGCGTGTGGTTCCTCGATCCTCAGACACGCATGAACCCCAATGTCAACTTCGGTCAGGGCATCCCCGGGCGCACAAAAGGCCGCGCCGAAGGCCTGATCGATATGGAAAATCTGATCGGGGTGGTCGAAGGCGTCGGTCTTCTGGCCCCGTCGGGCGCTTTGACGGCGCAGGACACGGCGGGCCTGCAACAGTGGTTTTCGGACATGGCGGACTGGTTCGTCACCGATCCGCTGGGCAGGGAAGAGGCCGCGGCGCTGAATAACCACGCCGTCCATTATGATCATCAGCTGATCACCTTTGCCCTGTTTGCCGGGCGGGACGATCTGGCGCGGCGGGTGGCCGAGGGCTTTACGAAACGCATCGACGCACAGATCGCCGCCGACGGCCGCCAGCCGAAGGAGCTGGAACGCACGCGTTCTCAGCACTACAGCTACACCAACCTGTCGGCCATGCTCGATATCGCCGCCGTGTCGCGCTGCGTCGCGGTCGATCTTTGGGCACACAAGGGACCACAGGGACAATCCCTGCGCACCGCCGTCGAATTCCACGCATCGTTTGCAGGCGATGGCAAATCGTGGGCATGGAAGGAAATCTCGCCCGAACCGGAGATGGTCTATCAGATGTTGCTCAAGGCCACCGCCGCGACGGGAGATGCGACACTGGCCGCCAAGGCGCAGAGCTACGCTGCCGAACACGGCTCAGAGCGCTTTGTGCTCAGGGATGGCCCGGCGTTTTAGGGTTTGTGGGGATTCATTTTGAGTTTATGACGGCGGCTGCGAGATAGATCATAGCCTTGAAGCTGTTGTCGGTTTTGTCTGCTCTCATGGCGACGCGTTTAAACTCTTTGAGTTT
>NZ_JAIXSV010000098.1 GCF_027484505.1 Asticcacaulis sp. | reverse complement strand
GTTCGTCGCGTGACTGGGCCGCCAAGGGCACCCGCCTGCTGGGCGTGTCCGCCGTCGTGGCCGAAAGCTTCGAGCGTATTCACCGCTCCAATCTGGTCGGCATGGGCATCCTGCCGCTCCAGTACCCGGCCGGCGTGAACCGCCACACCCTGAAGCTGGACGGCACCGAAACCTTCGACATCGAAGGCGTGGAAGCCGGGCTGAAGCCGCACATGGACCTGAAGCTGACCATCACCCGCGCCGACGGGTCGAAGGAAGTGGTCAACCTGTTCTGCCGTATCGACACGCTGGACGAGGTCGACTACTTCAAGAATGGCGGCATCCTGCAATACGTCCTGCGCAACCTCGCTGCCCCAGCAGCGGCGGAGTAAGGGTTACTGTTACAACCATCGCCGGGGCGACCCGGCGGTGGGTTGGAGACAAGGAAAAGCCCGGCGGAGCGATCCGCCGGACTTTTTTTGTTGTTGGGGGATGACTGGTTTGCGCCCCAAGGGGGACGTTTGGGAGCCCAATCGCGGAGCCTGAGAGCAGACATAACGGAGCAGGAAAGGCGGGGTATCGGTATTGTATCCCCCGAATTCGGTTATGTGTGAAAGGTCTTTTGATGGCTGAGGTGTAGAATCCCCTTATATCCACACCGCTGGACCATGTCGCTACGTCAAGATATACTTAGCTGCATGGACTGGGTAAATGCAGGCTATGTCAAGCGACGACGACAAGATCACGCTGAAGATTCACGGGCTGGAGGTCGACAACGACCTCGTGCGCGCGGACGTGTTCGTCGAGAAGCTGCGCGCCCTGGTGGATTCGCTCAAGCGGGTCGACCGCATGGAGCACGACAACAAGAAGCGCCACCAGTACATCATCACCGACCTTCAAATCGGTAGCGCGCTCGCCACCATTCGAGAGAAAGAAACTGGCCACCGCAAGCATCCGGTTGTTTCGAGCATAGGTGCCCTGTCTGACCTCGTGTCCTCCGTCTACGACGGGGATGTCGTGTCAGCATTGCAGATTCCTAAGCCGCTGCTCGACAATCTTCTGAAGCTGACCAGCGGCAGCGCAAAGGCTTTCTCCCACGCGGAACTCACCTTCCCGCATGGGCGGATCATCCGCATCGACGAGTTCCTGGCTGATAGGGTCCGCGAGGCTGGCGCCGCCGCGAATGAGAACACTCCGGCCGCCCCCGTGTATTTCCATGGAACGGCGTTCGGGACGTTCGAGGGCGTCCTGCAGGAACTGGATGCGCGCGGCACGCTCCTGCGCGGCAAGCTGATATTGACCGCAGGCGTCGAACTCGACTGCGTGCTGAACAAGGACGAGATTCCGACCGTCCGCGAACAGTTCAATCAGCGGGTTTCAGTGGACGCCACAGCACATTACGATGGGCGCCAGCAACTCCCTGTGCGACTGGAGATTCGTCATGTCAACAGGCTAGACGATTCGGTCGACCTGTCGAAATGGAAGGGCGCTCTCAAGGCTTCCAAGCCTGACGACATGGATGAGGAGTGGTAGGGGGCATGGCAGCAAAGACCCACCTCTTCTGGGATTCGTGCGTATTCTACGCCTATTTCAGCAACAACACTGCGGCCTACGACCTCAGCGGTATCGAGCAATACATCGAGGAGGCCAAGAACGGGGCGGTGGTGATCCACACCTGCTCCGTCTCCCTTGCTGAGGTTGTGCCGAGCGCCTTCGTCGGCGGGAGCCATGGCAGTTTCCAAGATTTCCTGAAGGACTTCCGTGGCACGGTTCGCCTGGTCGACCTCAACCCGAACGTCATGCTGATGGCTGGTCGCCTGAAGGATCTGCCTTATCGGAAGACTGGCGGCACGCGGATGCTTGGCACCGGCGACGCCGTCATGCTGGCCGCCTGTATCCATCTCGTGGAGAACTACGGGGTCGCGGTCGACGCCTTCCACACATGCGACGCGGGGAAGAAGCGCGGCCTGGACGGCGGACGAGGAATGCCATTGCTTGGGTACGAGGAATGGTGCGAAGGGTTCGACGCTACCCAGATGGCTTTGGCCCAGAAAGTCATCGACCTGAAGCGGTGCAACCCGGTGCATCCCACGCCGTCCTTGCTCCACGTCCGGGAGGCGCCCGTCGTCCAGGTGCCGGCTCTGTTGACGCCGCCGCCGGATCAGTCGGCGAAGGAAGACGCCGATATTGTCGAAGAAGGAGGGACCGCCGCAGATGAGGGTACGCCTGCGCCGGTACCGGGAAACGGAGGATCGCCCGACGCCGCCTCACACCCACCGGAAGATGGTGCTAAGGCCGCCGCTGGCAACGATGTGCCTCCGCCGGTAGAGGCTGAGCGGGCAGCAGTCCCGCCGCCCTGACCGGGAGCGTCACTCCCCTGTTCCCTGCCCGGAAGGCAGAGTGATGGGAAGTGCCGCACGTAGTAGGATGGTGGTTGCCTTTGCGGCGGAGGATGATCGTGCCCAAACCTGATTTTCAAAGCCTGCTGAACTCCGAATTCACATGGCCTGAAACGGGAGACAAGCTGTTTGTCTCCCCGGGGCAGACACTGGACGAAGGCACCCTGACACCTCACGCATGGACGCGTCTTGTGCTCATGGCCGACGGTTACCGGGAAGCCGCCGACAAGCTGGTCGACGCCGTCGCCACCGAGTCTTTTCTCCAGAGCACCGTCGTCTACCCGATCATCTTCCTGTATCGGCACTTCCTCGAATTGGAGTTGAAGTACGTGCTGGCAACGTATGGTCGCCACTTCGACCAGGAAGCAGACTGGAATTCGCACAAATTGACGGACCTGTGGAAGAAGGTGCGTCCGATAATAGAGACTGCCCGAAATGGAACAGATGATGGCGGCGCCACCGATGCCGTGGAAGCCTGCGTCAAAGAAATGTCTGCGGCCGACCCAATGTCCTTTTCTTTCCGCTACTCCGTTGAGAAGGGCGGGAAACCGATGGTACTTGCGTTCGAGACCGTCAACCTCGTCAACCTTCGCAACACCATGAAGAAGATATCGAACTACTTCACTGGACTGGACGGGTTATTGGACAGCATGACGAAAGGTTAACGAATTGACATGTTACCAAAATCCTGACCATCCACCGGGTCGGCGCCGACGCCTTCGAGTACGCCTACGGGCGAGCTTCTGACGCTCTGCTATCTTCGATGTGACTATTAATTTTTATAGGCGGCAAATCGTACTCGTCGACACCGACCGGGCTTCCGTCTCGTAGACGACGTCGCCGCCTGCCGGGCATTCAAACGGCAGTCGGCCTCATCTCGAGCCACGATCCAGCCAGGGCCGCCGCAGAACGTGTCGGTGAATCAGGGGACACTATATCCAATTTGAAGATCCGCTTTCCCACTCTGGCGTCCCAAAACCCGCGCGTCCGTTTCCGGCCCCACTGTCGCCAGAGATGGCAGGGCGCAAGTCTGGCCTAACCAGTGAGGAAGCTCAGTTAGCTGCTAGCCGAGAGTGCTAAGCCTGGCTGGGGCCGAGGGACCTGCGCTCACCGATGACGCACCCACCCCACCCTAACCGCTGACTTCCGGGACCGGTTCTGCTACCCTGATACTATCAACGCCACCCATGTGCCTTGCTGCCGCCGACGCCCCGTGCTGTCGGTGCTGAAGGGCCATGGGTGATGAAACAGCCCTTTATTTTGTGTTGCATCATGTTGCACGGGGAGCGGTCGGTGAGGATGGGTACGGACTGCACCTTGCGTCGGGTGCCGATCTGCCGTTGGCCGTTGCCATAAAGGAAATGATGCTTTGCGTATGCTGTCATGGAATTGGCGATGCTGCTGAATAAGGTGCTGGTGGGCTTTTCAAATAAATTTTCACGATTCCTGGTTTCGGGCACTTCTACTTTACCTTCGGCAACTTACATAGCTGGATAATGGCCCTCTAACCGCGCGGTTTATCATGTTAACGATTCTTAAATCCTCCATCCGCGCCCGGTTGGTCGGCGGTTTGATCGTGACCGTTGTGCTGCTGTTCGGCATCGCCGCTATTGCCTGGCATACGAAGCAGCAATTGCAACAGCAGACAGCCACCTATGTCGGTCTCGTCTCGGTTACCGATGACATTCAGGATATTGATTCCCGTATGTGGGCCATGCGGAACACCATCAATATCTGGCTGCGGACATTTGATCCCGCCGTTCTGCCGCAGATTGAACAACGCATCGGGGCGGTGGGGGCGGCCATTGATCAGATGGGGCGCAATGCAGACCCGGCTGTACAGGCCGACCATGCCCGTATCGTCCAACTGTTCGCCGCCTATCAACAGAACTGGGCCAAGGTTCAAGCCTTCGTGGCCGAACGGACCAGCATCGTTACCACCCTGGACAGCAGCGGCCCGGCCCTGCTGTCGGAAACGCAGGCCATTGCCAAGGCCATGATGGACGCGGGCAATGCCCGCGCGTTGGCGGTGGTCAATCTGGCGAGTGATGATCTGCAGCTGGGTCGGTTGACAGGGATGCGCTATCGCTCCACCAGTGCCGAAGCCGATATCCGCAGCGCCATGGGCGGGGTGGAGGCGGCGGTTGCCAAGCTGACCGACATGCGGGCGGCGCTGCCCGAACCGTTCCGTCGCCGCTCTGCGGATCTGATCGCCGGCATGAATGCCTATCGCGACGGCTATCGCCGCCTGGGCGAGATCCAGAGCGCGCGCAACGCCGAGATGGTGGACTTCACCCGCAACGGCAATGCGATCACCGCCATTACGGAGGCGCAGCGCACGAACTTCACCAAACGGTCTGATGAAGCCGAAACGGCCATCGCCGGCAGCATCAACCTGCTGTCCTGGACCTTGATTGCGGTGGCGGCGGGCGGGGCCTTCCTTGTGACGTTGATCAGTCTGCTGGTTGTGCGGTCGGTTTCGCGCACAGTGGGCGATGTCACCAGCAAACTGGAAAGCCTGTCGGCGGGTGACACTGATATGACTTTCCAGGTGCTCCCTGGCAACGGGGATGTGGCCCGACTCAACCGGTCCATGGTTGGACTGC
>NZ_JAIXSV010000263.1 GCF_027484505.1 Asticcacaulis sp. | reverse complement strand
TAGATCGTGCAGTCTTCGTGGAACGCCCCGTGATTGCGGAACGCCGTCAGAAACAGCTTCAGCGATTTGGACTCAACCAGCCACTCGCCCGGCACATAGTCGATGACCAGGTGCGCGAAATCGGGCTGCCCCGTCACCGGACACAGGGAGGTGAATTCCGGGGCCGTAAAGCGCGCCACATAGTCGATATCGGCGTGCGGATTAGGCACGCGCTCCAAAACGGCGCTGTCCGGGTCGCTCGGCGCGCCCAACTGCTGGCCCAGTTGCGTCAGATTATCGGTATAGTGCGCCATGAACGACCTTTCCTTTTCATTCGAATAGGATAATAATTAAGCGAATACAATAGTTTACTTAAGGGCAAGAAACGACCATGGCCATTCCGGATACCCTGAAAGCGGGCCTCAGCTTCCCCGCCATTGCCGCGCCGATGTTCCTGGTCTCCGGGCCGGAGCTGGTCATTGCGACGTGCAAAGGCGGCATGATTGGCACCTTCCCGGCGCTCAATCAGCGGACCACCGAAGGCTATGCGCAATGGCTCGACGAAATTCAAGGGGCGCTGACGCCTGAGGATGCCCGCTTCGGCGTCAATATGATCGTCCACCCGACCAATTCAAGGCTGATGGCAGATATGAAGGTGACGGTCGAAAAGAAGGTGCCACTGGTCATCACCTCGCTGGGGGCGGTGCGCGATGTGGTCGATGCGGTACATTCCTATGGCGGCGTGGTCTTTCATGACATCACCACCGTGCGCCACGCTGAAAAGGCCGCCGAGGCCGGCGTGGACGGGCTGATCCTTGTCTGCAATGGGGCGGGCGGCCATGCGGGCACCTATAACCCCTTCGCGCTTCTGGGCGAAATCCGTCAGTGGTACGAAGGCACCATCGTCCTGTCGGGTTGTTTGTCGCGCGGCTCAGACGTGGCGGCGGCGCTGATGATGGGAGCCGACCTCGCCTATATGGGCACGCGTTTTATCGCCACGCACGAAGCCATGGCCAGCGAGGGCTACAAGACCATGCTGACGCAGTCTTCGGCCAAGGACATCGTCTATACGCCGGCCATTTCGGGCGTCCCCGCCTCCTTCCTGCTGCCGTCGCTGGAAAGTCACGGCATCACCAAAGATATGCTGAAGGACATGACCACCAAGATGGACATGGACCATGAGATGAGCGACGAGGCCAAGGCATGGAAAACCCTGTGGTCGGCGGGACAAGGCACGGGCAATGTGCGCGACATCCTGCCTGCCTCTGAGTTGATTGAGCGGCTCAAGGCGGAATTTTCTAAGGCTACGCAAAGGTTTTCGGACGATTCCATCATCTGAGGATGATTGAATTTTTACCCATGGCACCCCAATTCAAAGGCTGAGCACCCTTCGTATGCCGAATTTTGTGACATTTTCATTGCAATTTAATGACAATGCGGGCATGCGCAGAAGTGGAAAACGGAGCCGCACCGCACCTTGCCCAGATTTGTCCTGCCCATCACCCTGGCCCTTCTGACCTTTACCGCACCAGTCGCCGTTGCGGCGCCGACGGGTAATTTCGTTGCCGACTGGAGTGACGACTGGACGGAGGCTCTGGAAGGCTGGAAGCTGAGCGGGCAACTGACCGCTGCGACGGATTCGACCAGCAAAGGTATTTCCGAAACGCAAGGTAACGGGCAGTTGTCTGGAGCGGTGACGGCGACGCGCGGCGGGTTTTACGCTTCGGCGCGACTGAAGAACGTCAAGAGCTCGGACGGCAGCGATACACAGAGCGCACTGGCCGTCGGCGGCCGCTGGTCGGTCGGGCCGCAAATCCATGTCAACAGCCAGATCATCTACAAAGTCAATGGCGGCGCCCGCCCCGGCAGCGACAACCGTTTCACCGAGTGGCAGACCGAGGTCAGCCGCGCCTTCGGCGATACGACGCTGAAGGCCCTGACCATCTGGTCGCCGGATTCGTCGGGTACGACGAAAGAGGCCTTTTATTATGAACTTGGGGCGGCCCAGAAGCTATCCGATCGCTGGAGCGTGTCCGGCGGCCTCGGCGAGCGTCGCATAGAGCCGAAGCGCAACTACACGGCGTGGAATGCCGGAGCGACGCTGGCGCTGAACGCCAAGACCTCACTGGACCTGCGTTATTACGACACCAACCGCCATGAGTACTCAAAGGCGCACGGCGACCGCTTCGTGCTGGCCTTACAGCGGCGGTTTTGACTCTGGATCATTATGTTTTTTGGTAAAAACATAATGATCCAGAGTTTGTTTAGCCCCTCGCCGGGCGGTGGCTCCGCCACCTTGGCTGCCGCCTCAATGGCGGCTTGAGCGGAATGATTCCATCAGAAATCATCCCGCTCTAAACCGAGGCCAGGCTGCGCTGGATGTCGGCCACGGCTTCCTTGAACGCATCGCCGCGGGCTTCGAAGTCGGTGAACTGGTCCTGAGAGGCACAGGCCGGGGACAACAGCACCACCTCTTCTTTGCCGGATTTTTCGGCTGCCGCAAAGGCCTGCGCCACCGCGGTGAACAGCAGTCGCGACTGGGTGCAGGGGGCCGCCGTGCCGATGGTCTTTTCAAACAGCTCCGCCGCCTCACCGATCAGATAGGCGTGTTTGACGCGGGGGAAGAGGTCTTTTAACTCCTCGATGCCGCCCGCCTTGGCGCGGCCGCCGGCGATCCAGTAGAAGCCGTCAAAGCTCGACAGGGCCTGACGCGCCGCATCGGCATTGGTGGCCTTTGAGTCGTTGATAAAGCGCACATTCTTGATGCGCCCGATCTCCTGCATCCGGTGGTCAAGACCGGGGAAGGACCGGATGCCCGCCACAATCGCTTCGACCGTCAGGCCCAGCGCCCGGCAGGCCGAATAGGCGGCGCAGGCGTTTTGCCAGTTGTGGCGACCGGTCAGGGTGCGAACCGTCTTCAGGTCGATGATCTGACGCGCGCGGTCGGTCGTGGCGTCATAGATGACGCCATTCAGCGCATAGACGCCGCGCCCCAGGGTGCGCCGCGATGAGATGGGGATGAGATTGACCGAGTGATGCGCGGTCATTTCGGTCACCACCGCCTGCGACCACTCATCGTCCGTGCCGATCACCGCCGTCTGATGCGCAGTCTGGTTCAGGAAGATGCGCTTCTTGGCCTTGATATAGCCGTCCATATCGCCATGTCGGTCGAGGTGGTCAGGCGAGAAGTTCATCAGCACCGCCACGTCCGGGCGGAAGGTGTGGGTCAGGTCGAGCTGATAGGAAGAGGTTTCGATGACGTAGATCGTCCCGGCGTGCATTTCGGGCAGATCGAGCACGCCGATGCCGATATTGCCGCCGATATGGGCGTCACGCCCGGCGGCCTTGAGGATATGGCCGATCAGGGCCGTCGTCGTCGATTTGCCGTTGGTGCCGGTGATGGCCACCGTCTTCGGGCGCTGCTTTTCGGGCAGGGCGTTCAGCGTGCGGGCAAACAGCTCAATATCGCCGATGACCGGGACATTGGCGGCTTGCGCCGCCCTGACGGTCCAGTGCGGCTCCGGATGCGTCAGCGGCACGCCGGGCGACAGCATCAGGGCGTCGATTTCCGACCAGTCGGCGACCTTGAGGTTTTCGATGGTGAAGCCGTCTTTGGAGGCGCTGAGCATCGACTGCGGCTTGTCGTCCCACAGAAGCGGCTCGGCCCCGCCGGCCTTCAGCGCGCGTGCCGCCGACAGGCCGGACCGCCCCAGACCGAAAATCGCTACGCGCTTGCCTTCAAAACCTTTGACGGGGATCAAACTGATGTCTCCATACTGACTCAGAACCACCCCACCACCGCATCTCATTTGCTTCGCAAACTCGTGCGGTCCCCCTCCCCGCCACCGGGGAGGTGTAAGGGGCCTTGCCTTGTACCGCCCCAGTTTACTGGGGAGGGGGACCATTGGCGGAGCCAATGGGGGTGGGGTGGCTACACTTTTATCGCAATTTCAACGTGGCCAGACCGACCATGGCCAGAATCCCGGCCACGATCCAGAAGCGGATGACGACCGTCGATTCCGCCCAGCCCTTCTTTTCGAAATGGTGGTGGATCGGCGCCATCAGGAAGACCCGCTTACCGGTCAGCTTGAAATAGCCGATCTGGATCATCACCGACAGGGCTTCGACGACGAACAGGCCGCCGACTATGGCCAGCACGATCTCGTGCTTGATGGCCACGGCCGTCATGCCAAGCCCGCCACCCAGCGCCAGCGAACCCGTATCGCCCATGAAGATCTTGGCCGGCGGGGCGTTGTACCAGAGGAAGCCCATGCCGCCGCCGATGACCGCCGCCAGGAACACCGCCACCTCACCCGATCCGGGCACGAAGTGGACATTGAGATAGTTGGCAAAGACGTAGTTGCCGACGGCATAGGAAATGATGCCGAACGTCCCCGCCGCGATCATCACCGGCACGATGGCCAGCCCGTCCAGCCCGTCGGTCAGGTTAACGGCGTTCGACGCCCCCACAATGACCACGGCGGCAAAGACGATGTAGAAATAGCCGAGATTGAACAGCACGTTCTTGAAGATCGGCACGGCCAGAGAGGTCGAAAGCCCCGACGAGGTCGGCGATTGCGGCCCGAAATAGACCAGAAGCGCCGCCGCAATCCCCGCCACGATGAACTGCGCAATCAGCTTCTGCGACCCCGACAGACCGGCCGAGGTCTGCTTGGTGACCTTGGCATAGTCGTCGATAAAGCCCAGAAAGCCGTAGATCATGGTGACGCCCAGCACCACCCAGACGGTGACGCTGCGCAGGTCGGCCCACAGAAGCGTCGCCACCAGAATCCCGGCCAGAATCATCAGCCCGCCCATGGTCGGCGTGCCCTTCTTGGTCAGAAGGTGCGATTGCGGACCATCTTCGCGGATTGGCTGGCCCTTACCCTGCTTGGCGCGCATCCAGCGAATGAAGCGCGAGCCCAGACCGACCGCCACCAGATAGGAGGTGATGATGGCCAGGCCGACGCGAACCGTCTGATATTTCAGGAGGTTGAGCAGCGGCCAGTGATCAAGCGCCGCAAAATGCTCGTACAGAAAATAAAACATATAATGTCCCTAAATCAGAAGGCTCTTGGCAATCAGGCCCGCCTTCGATCCGTTGGAGCCCTTTATCATAACAATGTCGTTCGGACGCAAGGCCGATTTCAGCGGTGCCACCAGTTCCGCCGCCGTGGCCGCATAGGCCCCGCGCTGCGCTTCGGGCAACACGTCCCACAGGGCCTTCATCAGCGGCCCGGCGACGAACACCTGATCGACGCCCGCCGACGTCAGCGCCGGGGCCAGAGCCGCGTGGCGTTCCACCTCATCAGGGCCAAGCTCCAGCATGTCGGTCATCACCGCGATGCGCCGCCCGCCCACTGCCAGCGGACGCGCGGCTAACGCGTTGAGCGTCGCCACCATCGAGATCGGATTGGCGTTGTAGCTTTCGTCAATGAGCGTCACCTGACCGCCCGCCACCGCGATCTGATGTTCGGCCCCACGCCCGTCCAGCGCCTCAAAGGCCGACAGGGCGGCGAGCGTTGTCGCCGTATCGACTTTCAGCGCCTCGGTCATTAGCAGCACAGACAGGGCGTTGAGCGCCTGATGCTTACCCGTATGGGCCAGCGTAAAGGCGATATCGCGCCCATGCAGGGTGGCGGTGACCTGAGCGCGGCCATCGACCACCTCGTGGCTGATCAGGCGCGCGTCTGCGCCTTCGGCCTCACCGAAGCGCTGCACCTTTGCGCCCATTTCGCTGGCCCGCTCATTCAGTTCGGCAAACCAGTGGTTATCGGCGTTGAGGATCGCCAGCCCGCCGTATTTGAGGCCGTCGAAAATCTCGGCCTTGGCCTTCATCACCCCTTCTTCGCCGTCGGGGAAGTTTTCGGTGTGCACCGCGCCCACCGTGGTGATGATCACCGCATCGGGTTCGACCAACTCCGACAAGGGCGTGATCTCATCGGCGTGGTTCATGCCGATTTCGAAGACGGCGCGTTCGGTATCCGCCGGCATTCGGGCGAGGGTCAGTGGCACACCGATATGGTTGTTGAAGCTTTTGACCGCCGAATGGGCGCGCCCGGCGCGGCTCAAGGCCGCCATGACCATCTGCGTCACCGAGGTCTTACCCACGCTGCCCGTTACCGCCCCTCTCAGGGCCGGGGCGCGGTCGCGGGCATAGGCCCCCAGCTTTTCCAGCGCCTTAAGCACGTCCGGCACCATCAGGCAGGGACCGCCTTCGACCGGCTTGCGCGTGATGGCGCACACCGCGCCCTGCGCAAAGGCCTGCGCCACGAAGTCGTGCCCGTCGCGCACGCCGGACAAGGCGAGGAAGATATCACCCGGCTGCACCTGACGGCTATCGAAGGTAATGCCGGTGGCGCGAATAGCGCTGGCGTCGCCGCTCAAGCCCGCAAAGGTGCCGCCTGTGGCCTTGAGCAGTTCGGTTCCGGTCCAGAGAGGTGTGGTCATGTGCGCCATCTTCGTGTCCCCCTCGGACCCTTTGGGGAGAGGGTAGCTTGCGCTAGCAAGCGGGGTCAGGGGGTTATGGATTCAAGGCTTCGAGCACTACACCGGCGTCGTCGAAAGGCAAGACCTTTCCGGCGACGATCTGCCCCTGTTCGTGGCCCTTGCCCGCCACGACCAGCACATCGCCGGTTTTCAGGCTGGCCACGGCTTCGAAAATGGCCTGACGGCGGTCGCCAATCTCAAGGACATTCGACGATTGCGTACCGGCCAGACCGGCCATGATCTCGGCGCGGATGAACGCCGGTTCCTCTGAGCGCGGATTGTCGTCGGTGACGATCACCCGATCCGCCAGACGCTCGGCAATGGCCCCCATCTGCGGCCGCTTGCCGCGATCCCGGTCGCCGCCACAGCCGAAGACGCAGATCAGACGCCCCTGGGTATGCGGGCGCAGCGCCTTTAAGACCGTCTCCAGCCCGTCGGGCGTGTGGGCGTAATCGACATAGATTTCGGCGCCATTGCCGGTCGAACCGACGCGCTCCAGACGCCCGCGCGCCCCGGTCAGGTGCGACAGGGCCTCCAG
>NZ_JAIXSV010000317.1 GCF_027484505.1 Asticcacaulis sp. | reverse complement strand
CTTGACCGGATAGCGCAGAAGCAGGACAGCCACGCGCGCGACATCGAGGTCGTACTGGAAGCCATTGCGCAGTTTGCGAACATCTATTTTGCCTTTACCGGCAGCGTGCCGAACCCTGATGAGGCGTCTCAGAAACGCGGCAGGCACCGTTTCGACTTCTATACCAAGCATGTCGGCAAGATTCTGGCCGCAGGCTCGACTTTCGGATGGCAGGTGGAAGAGATAGTAGAGGCCCACCAAAGCGAAAGCGCCACGTCAGACGGGGAGGATCGCTGATATGTCCAGCCCGGCGCAGCACGAACCGCAGAAACTCGCTTACCGTATCGACGAAGCCGTCAAGGCCAGCGGACTGGGGCGGTCATTCCTGTACGAGCGCATGGCCGATGGGTCGCTCAAGTCCGTCAAGATCGGTGGCCGCAGGCTGATCATGCGCGAAGATCTCTTGCGCTTTCTCTGCGGAGACATCGCCGTCGCGGGTGAGGTCGAGGCTCCCAAAGCAAAACCAAGGCCGGAGCCAAAGCCCAAATCAGCGAGCCGGGCGGGCGTCATCCCGTTTGGACAGCTTGAACTCCCGTGGCGGCGATAGGGCTTATGTAGAGGCATCACTCGCAAAAGGGCGTGAGTGAAGCACAAGCGCCTCACTGGAGCGGAGGCTGTGGCCGCGACCGCCCAAGCGTGTCTATGTTGCAGAGACAGCACATCTACCTTCAAAAGCGTCCGACCTCATCCACTGAAATCCACGCAAACCGCTGGGGTGAATGCTGGGGTTGGTCTGTCGATGAGTGAGAAATAGCCAGCAGATTCAAGGGCTTGGGGAGGTGGGTGGCGGACAGAGAGGGATTCGAACCCTCGATAGAGTTGCCCCTATACACGCGTTCCAGGCGTGCGCCTTCAACCACTCGGCCACCTGTCCATCACTGGCAAGACCGGGCCATGCCGCAGGTCTTGGGAAGGCGGCGGTTATAACCGTCCACCGATAAATCGCAAGCCCCTAACTGGCCTCTGGCGCTATCTTTTTTACACCCTATATGTCCGGCATAGGTCTATACTGGGGATAAATCCCCCTACATACTCAGGAGCCGTGCATGTTCGGTAGCAAAACCCGCCTGATTTCCCGTGAAGACGCCCTGCCGGGCCGTGCTGAGGCTCTGCCCACCGACACGACGCACGCCGTGCTTGGCACGCCGCTGAAAGGGCCTTTCCCTGAGGGCACCGAAACCGTGGTGTTCGCCATGGGGTGTTTCTGGGGCGTCGAGCGCCTGTTCTGGCAGCAGGCGGGCGTTTACACGACGGCGGCCGGTTATATCGGTGGTTATACGCCCAACCCGACCTATCGTGAGGTGTGCACCGGTCAGACGGGCCATACCGAAGGCGTTCTGGTCGTTTATGATCCGGCCCAACTCAGCTTCGAGGCGCTTTTAAAGCTGTTCTGGGAGCGTCACGACCCGACGCAGGGTATGCGTCAGGGCAATGATGTCGGCACGCAGTACCGTTCGGCCATCTTCACCACCACCGAGGCGCAGTACGAGGCGGCATTGAAGTCACGCGATGCGTTTGAGGCGGCACTGTCGGCCAAGGGTCTTGGGCCGATCACCAGCGAGATTTTCGGCCCCGACAGCGATCAGCCCTTCTATTACGCCGAAGACTATCATCAGGGCTATCTGGAGAAGAACCCGGAAGGCTATTGCGGCCTTAAGGGCACGGGCGTCACCTGCGCGATTTAACCGATAGGATTTAAGCCGGCTTCATATCGCGCAAGATCGCCGGGATCTGCTCGCTCAGATCCTCGGCGATCAGGCCCGGCCCGAAGCGGCGCGCCGCTTCTGAATGCAGCCACACCCCGGCGCAGGCGGCTTCAAACGCCTTCATCTTCTGAGCCATCAGCCCGCAAATCAGCCCGCCGAGCACGTCACCTGATCCGGCGGTGGCCAGCCACGGCGGGGCATGGCGATTGACCACCAGCCTGCCGTCAGGGTGGGCAATCACGGTTTCGGCCCCTTTTAACAATACCACAGCCCCGGAGGCGGCCGCCGCATCGGCGGCGGCGCGCGCCCGTTCCTCGGCCCGGCCGAAGACGCGCGCAAATTCGCCTTCGTGCGGGGTGAGGACGCAGGGGCCGCTGATGGCGGCAAACAGGGTCTTTGGGTCGTCTTTGAACACGGTGAGGGCATCGGCATCAAGCACGCAGGGCTTTTGCGCCCTGAGCGTTGCCAGAACAAAATCGCGCGTGCGCTCGTTCAGCCCGGCGGCGGGCCCCAGCAGCACGGCGGTGACGCGCGGGTCGCCGATCAATCCGGCAAATTCGGCGACATCGCGCACCGGCTTGGTCATGACCGCTTCAAAGGCTGTCGCGTAGACGATCAGGGCCGACGGGTCGCAGGCCACGGACACCAACCCGGCGCCTGCGCGCAAGGCTGCCCGCGCCGCCAGCCGCGCCGCGCCCGTCGAATGAACAGGGCCACCCAGCACGACGGCGTGACCGCGATCATACTTGTTGCCCGCCACATCGGGCGAGGGGAAGTGGCCGAACCAGTGTTCCGGACGGTTATCGGCAGGGGTGGGCAGGGTGCTCATGAGGATCTCGACGAGAAGTAATCACCTGTGACTCTCCTGTAGCACAGGCGTGTCCTTTTCGGGAGCCGGATCAAAGGCCTGCGCCATCAGGAAACCGTACCGCCCGCAAGTTGTGTCAAGCACGCACAGATGCGCATTTTCGATCATCATATCCCCAAAACATGTGATACCGCCCCCTAAAATGAGGGGGTAGGGTGTGGCAAGTTGCTGTTAAGTGTCGATGTTTGGCTCCGGGAGCTGGGGGTTGCCGGGGGGAAGCGAAACGTCGCAAATGCCGGAACGGACGCATGGCGCATCGCCAGAGTTGTCCCCCTTTGGTGCCGCCGCTTCCTTGTCCCAGGATCGGCCCCCTACGTCCAGACGTCCGTTCCGGCCCTTTTCAAACATTACAGAGAGTTCATCTTGACCCCGTTGCGGCCTGTGCTGAGCGGGGTTAGGGTCGTTGCCTGCGCAACCGTATGCGCCCCGTACCTTTTCCGGAGATGCCCCCATGCTTGATCGTCGTTCGCTTTTGTCCGGGGCTTCGGCCCTTGCCGCTATGGGTCTCTCGGCCGGCACCGCTTTCGCGCAGGCGGCATCGGCGAAGCTGAACGCGACGTTTGACGCTATCTTCAATGAGATGGTTGATCATTCGCCAACGGGTGCCACCTCTCTGGGCCTCGACACGGGGGCGCGCGCCGCCCTGAAAGCCAGGCTCGATCCGGCCACACCGCAGGAACGCGCCCGCTACACGGCCTTTCTGGAAAAGTCGGTCGCCGCGTTGAAGGCCATCCCGCGCGATCAGTTGTCCGGCATGGACCGCATCAATTACGACACCGTGCTGTGGGACCTGACCCAAAGCCTGAACGGCTATAAGGCCTTCGCCTTTGGTTCGCCGGGGTCGTCGCCCTACGTCATCACGCAGCTGACGGGCTCCTATATCTCGATCCCGGACTTCCTCGACAGCCAGCACACCATCGAGACGAAGGCCGATGCCGACGCCTATCTGTCGCGCCTCAAGGCCTATGCCGTGCTGCTCGATGAGGAAACCGCCAAGATGCAGGCCGATGTGGCCAAGGGCGTCATCGCGCCGGACTTCGCGCTGCAAAAGGCCATCACCCAGCTCAAGACGCAGCGCGACACCAAGGCCGCCGACAGCGTCTTGGTGCAATCCATCGTCCGCCGCACGAAGGAAAAGAACATCGCCGGTGACTGGGGGGGGCAGGCGACCCAGATTTATGAAACCGCCGTCGTCCCGGCGCTCAGCCGTCAGATCGCCGCCGTCGAAGCCGTCCTGCCCAAGGCGACGCACGATGCCGGCGTGTGGCATATTCCGCAGGGCGAGGCCTACTACATCTACGGCGCGCGCGGTGGCACCTCCACCGACCTGACGCCGGACGTCATCCACCAGATCGGCCTCGATAAGGTCAAGGAACTCAATGCTGAGCTGGAAAAGGTAATGACGAAACTCGGCATGACCACGGGCACGACGGGCGACCGTCTCAAGGCCATGGCCAAGGACCCGAAGTTTGTCTATCCCAACACCGATGCGGGCAAGGACAAGTTGCTGGCCGATCTCAACACGCAGGTCGAGGTGGTGCAGGCCAAGCTACCGGCCTATTTCGGTGTCCTGCCCAAGACCAAGGTGACGATCAAGCGCATCCCGCCGGCGACCGAGTTGGGCGCGCCGGGCGGCTATTATCAGCCGGCGTCGCTCGATGGCTCGCGTCCGGGGGCCTATTACATCAATCTGCGCGACACGGCCGAAGTGCCGAGCTGGACCCTGCCGACCCTGACCTATCACGAGGCGATTCCGGGTCACCACATGCAGATTTCGATCCAGCAGGAGAACAAGAACCTGCCGATGCTGCGGCAGATTTCCGGCTTCAACGCCTATATCGAAGGCTGGGCCCTCTATTCCGAAGAGGTCGCGGCCAAGGATATGGGCATGTATGCCGAAGACCCCTATGGCTATATCGGCTATCTGCACGACGCCCTGTTCCGCGCCTGCCGTCTGGTCGTCGATACGGGGATGCACCATAAGCGCTGGAGCCGTGAACAGGCTATGGCCTTTATGGACGCCAATCTGGGCGATCCGAACGAAACCGAGATCGAACGCTACTGCGTGTGGCCGGGTCAGGCGCTGGGTTACATGATCGGCAAGATCAAGTGGCTGGAGCTGCGGGCAAAGTATCAGGCAAAGCTGGGTGCGAAGTTCGACGT
>NZ_JAIXSV010000209.1 GCF_027484505.1 Asticcacaulis sp. | reverse complement strand
CTCACCGACATAGGACGAGATCATCTTTTTGATCTGTCGCGTATTGAGCAGCATCCCCAGACCGAAGCCATCGACCCCGGCATTGTTGGAAATGGCGGTAATGCCGGTCACGCCCGTATCGCGCAGGGCGGCGATCAGGTTTTCGGGGATGCCGCACAGGCCAAAGCCTCCGGCCATCACCGTCATCCCGTCAAACGTCAGCCCCTCCAGCGCACTTTTCGCGTCCGCATATATCTTCGACGGCATCGGTGTCTCCCGTGTTTTCGGGTCATTCCTACGCACTTCGGTGCCGTTTGTCATCCCCTTGTGCGCAAAAAATTCAGCATTTGTTGAATTTGTTATTGACCCCCTGAGACGGCCCGCCGATAGTTAAGCCCGAAGCCCCGCCACAACGCAAAGAGGGCCAAAATACAGGGAGTTTCATCATGACCGACGCGTCTCTTCGCGGGCGGACCGCGCTGATCACCGGCTCTGTTCAGGGCATCGGGCTGGCCATAGCCGAAGCCTTTGCCAAAGCCGGGGCCAATATGGCCCTGCATGGGCTGGCCACGCCGCAGCAAGTCGATGCCGCCACAGACCACATCCGCCGTCTGGGGGCGCAGGCGCGCTTTTTCGACGGCGATCTGCGCGACCGGGCGGCCATTGACGGCCTGATGGAGGCGGTGTGGAACTGGGGTGGCGGCATCGACATAGTGATCAACAATGCCGGGGTGCAGAAGACCCTGCCCTTTGCTCAGATAGATGATGCGACCTGGGATACGGTGTTGTCGGTCAATCTGACAGCGGCCATGGCCACCATGCGCTATGCCCTGCCGCGCATGGCGGCGCGCGGCTTCGGGCGCGTCATCAATATCGCTTCGGTGCACGGCCTTGTGGCCTCGGTGGAGAAGGGGCCCTATGTGGCTTCGAAATTCGGGCTGATCGGCCTGTCCAAGGTGGCGGCGCTCGAATACGCGCGCACCGGCGTGACCGTCAACTGCCTGTGCCCCGGCTGGACCGAGACGGCCCTGATCGAACCGCAGATACAGGCGCGCGCTGCGGCCGCCGGAGGTGATCGTCAGGCCGGGATCGCCGCGCTTCTGGCTGAAAAACAACCGTCGCAGCGCATGAGCGCCCCGGACGAAATCGCGGCGCTGGCCCTGTGGCTGTCCTCGCCTCTGGCCCACAATGTGACAGGCACGTCCATCCCCATCGACGGGGGATGGACCGCTCAGTAAGCTATCAGAGCGGAATGATTTCTAAAATCATTCCGCTCAAGCCGCCATTGAGGCGGCGGCCAAGGTGGCGAAAGCCACCGCCCGGCGAGGGGCTAAACAATTTAGATCATTATGTTTTATCATAAAACATAATGATCTAATCCACCCAGTCGCGGCGGATGCGCAGCGAGGCGAAGAATAGCAGGATCGCCGCCATCACGTAGAAGCTCAGGCCCGCCAGAAAGGCGTACTTGATCGAGGCATCGCCATAGAGGGGCTTCAGATAGTCCGAGGCCGCGCCGAAGAACCACGTCCCCACCGCAATGCCGATCAGGTTGTTGATCAGCAGGAACAGCGACGAAATCATGGTGCGCGAATGGCCCGGCCCCAGATGCTGAACCGCCGTCAGCACCGGCCCCAGCCACATCAGGCCCAGCGCCTGCGGCAGCAGGAACAGGGCAAAGGCCGTCTCCGGCGTGGTGGCCAGCACACCCAGTGCATAGAGCGGCACCGAGATGATAAACGCCACGCAGGGGATCAGCGGATAGGCGCGCTTTGACTTTTGCCCCAGCTTGTCGCCCAGCACGCCGCCCAGCGCCATGCCGGCCACGCCGCCGATGAACAGCAGCGCCGCCAGAAACCACGAGCGCGACACGAGGTCGAGGTGCAGCGAGCGCGACAGGAAGGTCGGCAGCCAGTACATGAAGCCGTAGGAGACCATGGACGAACAGGCGGCACCGAACGACAGGAGCCAGAAGGTCGGCTTGGCGAAGGCCAGCCTGCACGCGGCGATAAAGCCCAGCGGCTTGCCCGCAGTGGCGTCATAACGCCCGCGCGGCGGGTCCTTGACCATCAGGCGGAACAGCGGCGCGATCAGAATGCCCGCCAGCCCGATGGCAATAAAGGCAAAGCGCCAGTCCACCTTCGCCGCCAAAAGCCCGCCGAACAGCACGCCGGCGGCGGAGCCGACCGGGATCCCGAACGAATAGATGGCCAGCGCCTTGGCCCGCTGTTTGGGCGGGAAATAGTCGGCAATCAGGCTGTAGGCCGGGGCGACGCCGCCCGCTTCGCCGACGCCGACGCCCATGCGGGCGATAAACAGATGGGTAAAGTTGTGCGCCAGACCGCACAGGGCGGTAAAGCCGGACCAGACGGCCAGGGCTGTGGTCATGATCCACACGCGCGAGGTGCGGTCGGCCAGCCAGGCCACCGGAATGGCCAGGGTGGTATAGAGCAGCGCAAAGGCCAGCCCGCCCATCAGCCCCAGTTGTGTATCGCTGAGGCCCAGTTCCTGCGCGATGGGGTCTTTCAGGATCGAGATGATCTGCCGGTCGAGGAAGTTGAACGTATAGACGACGATCAGGGCAAACAGGGCCAGATAACGCCCCTTGATCGGGGCCGCGTCGGGGGTGGGGCTGGACATTGGAAACCTTGGAAAAAGGAACCTCTCCCCCGTAGGGTGCCACGGGGGAGAGGTCAGGATACAGACCTTAATCTATTGTCTAGTAACGATATTCCAGAGTGAGGGTCACGGTGCGCGGCGCGCCGTAGAAGGCCGAGACCGAATTGCCGAACAGCGGCGAGACGCTGCTGGGGAAGTTGTAGCCGCCCGTGCGGTAGCGCTCATCGCCGAGGTTGCGACCATAGAGGCCGACCTTGTACTTAGCACCCGGTGCGGTCCAGGTGACGCCCATATCATAGAGCCAGTAGGCCTTCTGATCGAGGGCGGCATTGGAAGCTTCGAACATCTGCATGTCGGAGCGGTAGCTGGCCTGCGGCGACACCACCAGCGAGCCGCCAAAGGCGTCCGTCTTATAGGTCAGGCCGAAATTGTTGGTCCATTCCGGTGTCATCTGGAACTTATAGACACCGGCCAGATTGACGTAAGAGGCGGTCAGCACATTATAGCTGATGAATTCGTCGAAATCCGCGCCCGTATAGCCGAGGGCGAAGTTGCCGGTCAACTTGTCCGAGAAGCGCAGCGTGCCTTCGAATTCCGCGCCGCGGATCGAGGCCTTACCGGCGTTTTCGACCTGAGAGGCCACCGTCGCGCCCACCGGGGTCTGACGCGTGATCTGCATGTCGTCATACTTCGAATCGAAGACGGCGAAGGTGAAGTTCATCAGGCCGTCAAAGGTGGTGCCTTTCAGACCGATTTCCTTGCTGAGCACGGTTTCCGGATTGTAGCCATTGACGGTCGAGGGCGTCAGGATGACGTCGCCGCGCATGTCAAAGCCGCCGGACTTGAAGCCTTCGGAGATGGCCGCATAGCCGGTCAGGGCCGGACTAAAGGCGTAGGACAGCGAGACGCGCGGTGTGAACTTGTCGAACGATTTGTCGTTGGAGTAGTTCGACCGCAGCAGGGTGACCGCGCCCTTGCCGCCGAAGACGGGCGAGGGGACGCCGGCATAGTTGGCGCGATAGACGGTGCCGCGCTTGTTATCCTTAGTGTAGCGGCCCCCGAACGACAGCGACCACTTGTCCGTCAGCTTGTAGTTAAAGTCAGCAAAGGCGGCAATGGAGTTGGTGCGCACCTTACCCTGGGTCAGGGTGGTGGCCGCATTGCCGAGTATGGTGGTGTCAAACGCACCCGACGCCGTGCTGTTCAGATAGAAGAGGCCCGCCACCCACGACCAGCGTTCGCCGCCATAGGTGAACTGAAGCTCCTGCGTGGCCTGCGTGTCTTCGTACTTGGCGGGCACGTCCATAAAGCCGCCCGGCGTGTTGTCGAAGTCGATCTTGGTCGCCGTTTCGCCCGAACGCACGGCCGAGATCGACTTAAACGTCAGTGTGTCCGAGATCTTGTATTCCGCCGTCAGCGACACGCCGTCGGTTTCGACCTTATTCTTGTCACCCAGACCCGCATAGGTATCGTAAGGATCGGCCGGGGGCGTGTTCCACACGGCCTGCGTGCCGGTATAGAGCGGGCCGCCGACCGAGTTCAGGGCCGGGGTTTCGCGGTGACCGTGACGGGCATTGGAGTCGTCCTGCGTGCGGTCATAGGCCAGACGCAGCGATAGCTTGTCCGTCGGGTTATATTCGGCGCTCAGGCGGACGGCGGTGACGTCCTTGTTGTAATGCTCAGCGCCGGTGAACAGGTTCTTGCCGAAACCGTCGCGGTTATATTTGGCAATCGCCGCACCGACGGCGAACTGATCCGACAGGGGGATCGAGCCGGTCAGAACGAGGTCGCGCTGATTATTGCTGCCCAGCGAGCCGCGCACCATAAAGGTGGGCGAGGTCATGTCCAGCGGCTTGGTGACGTATTTGATGGCACCGCCGATGGTGTTGCGGCCATAGAGGGTGCCTTGCGGGCCGCGCAGCACTTCGACGCGCTGCACGTCATAGATGTCGAGCACGGCGCCTTGCGGACGCGCCACATAGACGTCATCGACATAGAGGCCGACGCCGGGCTCAAAGCCCCACAGCGGGTCCTGCTGACCCACGCCGCGGATAAAGGCGATCAGGGTCGAGTTGGAGCCGCGCGCCACCTGAAGCGTCATGTTGGGGGCCTGCTGCTGAAGCGCGGTGATGTCCTGCGCGCCGGTCTGATCCAGCTTGGCCGACGAGAAGGTGGAGACGGCGATCGGCACGTCTTTCAGCGTTTCGGCGCGGCGGCGGGCGGTGACGACGACGTCGGTCACCTCATCGGCCGAGGCGGCGGGTTGGGTCGCGGTTTGGGCAAAGGCCTGCGGCGCGGCGAGGGCCAGAAGGGTGCCGAGGCTGGCCACAGAGGCCATCAGCAAGGGTTTGAAGGTCTGTTTCATGGGGTTTCCCTGTAAAATTATAGTTGAAACGCGTACTTGGAGAGCGCGGCTGCCGACACCCGGATCAGGGGCGCAGGGCCTGTTCCCGCAAAAAGGCTTGGATGGCCGACAGGGCCACAGGTTCGTCCAGCAGGGGCGCGTGGCCCCGGTCCGGAACGGTGACGGTGCGCGTCTGCGGGTGGGTGTCGCCCATGCGCTGCAAGGTCTCCGCCGACAGGAGGTCGGACAGGGCACCGCGCAGGGCGAGGATGGGGATGTCTTTCAGCCCCGCCCACAGGTCCCACAGTTCGGGCGGGGCGACGGCCTGACTGCCCGGTGCCATGCCTGCCGCAATGGCCGGATCATAGGCCGGGACGGGGCGGCCTTCGACCTCCACATGGGTGCGGCGCGCAAAGGCCAGCCAGTCGTCAGGCCCAAAACCGGGGAAGGCGTCGGCATTGATCAGGCGGGTGTTTTCAGCCGCATCGGCCCAGTTGGTGACGGGCTTGCCTTTGCCGACATAGCCGCGGATGCGCTCAAGCCCTTCGGGCGACAGCTTGGGGCCTATATCGTTGAGGACGATACCCCGCACGCGCTGCGGCGCGGCGGCGGCCAGCAGCATCGAAATCAGCCCGCCCATAGACGTACCGATAAAGGTGGCGCGCTCGATCCCCAAGTGCGCCATCAGGGCCAGCATGTCCTGCACATAGACGCCCAGCGCATAGTTTGCCGCTTCGCTGTCATAGTCTGAGCGCCCGCGCCCGCGCTGATCCGGAATGATAAACCGATGATCGGCAGGCAGGTGCGCCATCAGCGGCTCGAAATCGGCGCTGTTGCGCGTCAGGCCGTGCAGGCAGATGACCACGCGCCCGGCCTTCGGATTATAGTCGCGGGCATAGAGCTTCAGCCGTCCGCTGCACAGCGAATCCGCGCCGCTGCGATAGGTCACGTCGTCGTAGGTTAACCCTGCCG
>NZ_JAIXSV010000033.1 GCF_027484505.1 Asticcacaulis sp. | reverse complement strand
GGTTAAAGCAGCGGTATTTAACCCCACCGTCTTTGACGCCTGAGCGGCGTCAAATCCACCTCCCCTGAAATCAGGGGAGGTGCTTGAATTACGATTCCATCAAAAGTCATACCGATCTAATCCCAACGGCCGAAGATGCTGACCGCATCCGGCCGTTAAAAACTTGAGACTGTCTCATATGTTTCAGCGACATGAGACAGTCTCAAAAGGCATACCAAGAGTCATTTTCAATGACCCTTGGTATAAAATAATTCTATATAATGTACTGTTTTATAATATATTTTTTTCCGAACGCCGTTGCGTGCTTTGCGGAATACGGGTCGATCACGAAAAAGGCATTTGAACTTATTAGTACTAAGTGATATGTTTTGCTAAGTCAGAAGAGAATGGTTTCTCCCGATGGATGGTCTCAGGCAAGGGGGCTTTGAGACGCACGGGCCCACAGACTTCAAATCCTTACCGTCCAACACGCGGTAACGTACCGGCGCCCGTTTTCCGGACGGGCTCCGGCCATAAGGATCAGACCAAAAGGAAAGGAAACCCCGCATGGCAACGACCATCATCCCGCCGACCCGCAACCCGTTGTTTCAGACCCCCGCCCAAAAGCGCCTGTCCAAGCCCGTCATGGTGGGCATTGCCTTTGCCTCCGTGGTGCATCTGGGCCTTGCGGCCTACATCATCAACGAACGCTTTGAAGTAAAGCTGGGCCAGGCGCCGGACGGCACGCCGGTTATCGAAGCGCCAATGATCACGTTCAAACCCAAGCCCACAGAGCCTACGGTTCAGGAAAGCAAACCTCAGACGACGCCGATCCGTTTAAACACGCCGGATACGCCGGCCCCGCCGGTTGAGGACAGCCTGCCTCTCGTGGCGACGCCGACGGACCTGCCCGAAGTCACTGGCCCCATGCCGGTTATCACCGGTCAGCCCGGCCCGGTGGCTGAATCTGGCCCGGTCCATGCCGTTGGCCCGACCTATGCCAAGGCGGTGTGGTCGCGCTTCCCCGACTCAGCGGTCCTGATGGAATATTACCCCGCCCGCGCCATGGACGCCGAGGTTGAAGGGGCGGCAACTCTGGCCTGTACGGTGCGTGACACCAAAGGTCGCGTAAAGTGCGAGGTGCTGTCGGAAGACCCCAGAGGCTATGGCTTTGGCGACGCCGCGGTGCGCGCGGTAGAGGCCAAGGGCCGGGCCGATACCTCGAACGGTGCGGTCGAGGTCGGAGCCACCATGCGCGTCAGGATGGGCTTCGCGCTTCAATAGGCGCGATGCCCCGAATATGCCAAGGCCTCCGGACATCCGGAGGCCTTTTTACGTCTGGCTTATGGACAAGGGCGCAGCTTTTATTGACCACCCGACGTGGAGACGCCATTATGTTTCGGGAAAAATCCGAGGGAGTGACCATGCCTGCGCGTCTGAAAACCATTCTGAGCCCCAAGACCCTGACCATCGCGGCCCTGATCGCGGCCGCCGGGACTCTGGTGGCCTGCGAAACGAATGACACGCTTGGCCGCAGTCAGTTCCTACTCGTCGATAATGCCGATCTGGAGCCGTCGGCCCTGCAAGGGTGGCAGGAACTTATGCGGACCTCGAAAGTCTCGACCGACGCCGCGCTGAGCCGCCGGGTCAAGACCGTCGGCGCGAAGATCGTCGCGGCGGCCGGCTATAATCCCACTCAGTGGGAATATGTGCTGTTTCAGGATGATCAGCCCAACGCCTTCGTCATTCCGGGTAACAAGGTCGGCGTCAATACCGGCCTGTTTAAGGTGGTCAAGAATGATGACCAGTTGGCGGCGGTTCTGGGCCACGAAACAGCGCACGTCTTAGGCAAGCACGCCGCCGAACGCTATTCGCAGCAGGTCGGCACGCAGATCGCGCTTCAGACGGCGGCCGGGGCCACGTCGGGCCGCACCCAGCAGGTGATTGCCAATTACGGCGGCATGGGCGCGCAACTGGGGCTTCTGTTGCCCTATTCGCGCAAGCACGAACTGGAGGCCGACCGGATCGGCGTCGATATCATGGTCAAGGCGGGGTATAAGGCTTCGGAGTCCATCGCCCTGTGGCGCAATATGCAGGCTCTGAATCAGGGCAAGCCGCCGGAGTTTCTTTCGACCCACCCGTCAGACAATACGCGCATCGCGCAACTGGAAACCTATATCCAGTCGAAGGGCTATAAATAAGCACCGAGGGGGGAACAATATGAAGAATATACTGATCCTGTCTGCGGCCATACTGCTGGCTGCGGGCACTGCGTCTGCCGAGAGCAATCTACAAGAGCCGCGGTTTAAAGCCCCATCCGCTGATCAGATGCTTCCCCTTTATCCTAAGGTGGCTAGGAAAGACCGCTTGTCCGGAGAGGCCATCATTGCCTGTGTCTGGAACGAAACGGGCCGGTTGACGTGTCGGGTCCTCAGTGAAACGCCCTCGGACATGGGTTTTGGCCAAGCCACCATCAAGGGGTTTGAGACCTATGGGCGGGCGCTTGATGTCAATGCCTCTTCGGCGCCGGGACAAGAAAAGAAGTTTCGCTTCCGTTGGTCGATGAATTAAAGGGCCGCTTTTTCACCGCTTATTGCGTCGGCGGGTGAAATTACCCCTTGATCGGAGGGCCGTCGCGGTTTAGAGGATCGGCCCTCACGATGGTCTGCCGTCTTAGCTCACTTGGTAGAGCGCCAGATTGTGGCTCTGGAGGTAGCTGGTTCGAAACCAGCAGACGGTACCATCGTGATAAAAGCCCCCCGACAGAACACCCTGACATAGCTAACCCGGTCGTCCACGGACGGATTGACGCAATGCTCGCGTGCGCTCTGGTCCTGCGGGCAAATCCGGTTATAAGGCAGGCCTGAAAAGGATATGCCTATGTCTTCGTCTTTCAGCCTTATCGTCATTGGTGGCGGCATTTCCGGCCTCAGCCTTGCTCTGCGCGCGCTGGATTACGGTCTGGCGGTGACCCTGATTGCCAGGGATGCGGTCGAAGACACCACTTCGGCCCTGTCGGCAGGCATGATTGCCCCGGCGATGGAGGCCCTGACCGAAGCGCAGCCGGAAGTGTCCTATGCCCGCTATGTCGCGGCGCAAAAGCACTGGCCCACCTTCGCGGCGGATCTGGGGCTGTCAGAAATTCTTGACATGGCGCGGCCCGCCGTCTGGGTGTGGTCTGGGGAGGCGGGGCCGTCGCCTGACGACATGACGGCGCGCTTTGCCGCCTTGGGGGCCAAGGGGCAGGTGATGGGCGAAGAAGACCTCGCCAAACTGGGGTTTCATGCGCCTTTGCACGGTATTGAGATTGTCGGCGAATGGCTGATGGCCGCAGCACCCGTGCTAGCCTTTATGAAAACGCAGTTCGAGGCG
>NZ_JAIXSV010000010.1 GCF_027484505.1 Asticcacaulis sp. | reverse complement strand
GCCCGCTCACCCTCGGACAATTCCTTCCTGTCGGCTGACGTGGCGATTGCCGGTTTCGATACGGCGACCGAGTTGCTGGGCCGTGACGGGGCCAATGGCATCGGCCTGCTGTTTTCGCCGGTCAATGGTCAGGTGGCGGTGACCATCGGTGGCTATGGTCAGGCGGGTAACGCCCTGACGGGTTCGCGCCTGTCGGGCACCGAAGACACCTTCTTCCGCCGTCTGGGCAAGAACATGCTGGGCTTCCTCGGCGATGAGCGCTCCATCTCGCTGGGCGTCTATGGCACGGCGGGTGGCAACTTCTTTGATCCGCCGGGTTTCACCTATCAGGACCTGTACTGGGTTGATTTTGATGACCCCCAACGTGCCACCCGCGCCTTCTCGGCCTCGGCGACCCGTTCATCGACCCTCAACACCTTCGATTTCGACATCTTCCCCGGTGCGGCCGTGGCCGGTGAAGCCCTGACGGCTTCGGGGGATTCCGGTTCGCCGCTGATTACCAGCGCCTATGGCCGTGAAGTGTCGCTGGGCGTGCTCAGCCAGGGGACGTCCTTCTTCTTTGACGTCGCGGGCAATACCAACGACAACTTTGTGTTCCAGAGCACCTTCTCCAACTATGGCGGGATTGCCGGCTATAACCCGCTGTTCCTCTTTTGGGATCAGATCGTCGTCAACAACCCCTATAAGTATGTAACCACCAAGGCCGGCGACGGTGAATGGACCGATGCGACCCGCTGGACGCAGGAAATCGACCCGCTCTATTACGTCCTTTCGGGTTCGACCCTGGTCAATGGCTTGCCGACCACGCCGGCGCTGGGCGTTTCCGGTGCTACGCCCAATATCGGCACCATCACGCCTAGCCCGTCACCTGTGGCGGCCTGCGCCTTTACGGGCACCTGCGTACCCGGCGCGGGCAAGAGTGAACCGGTGGATCTGGGTCTGGGCGACAGCGCGGATCGCGCCATGCCGGATACACAAACCCTGATTTCGACGGTCTCGGTCAACAATCTGGCCCAGCCGGGCACGGTCGAGCTGGGCGCCGGGCAGGTGACCACCTTGAGCATGGAAAGCGCCTCAAAGACCGCTGTCTCTGCGGTCACACTGTCGCCGGACGCCAATAATCAGGCGCAAAGCACGGCCTTGTGGTCGTCGGGCACCCTGATCGGTGTCAACACGGGCACCCTGACCGGGCCGGGCACCACCAACTTTGTGCCGAACAACACGGCGGGTACGGCGGGCCTGCAAAACTCGACCCGCTGGTTCGAGGTCAATCTGCGCAGCGCCGGCACGACCTTCCTGACCGGCACGACGGTGACCATTGACCGCCTCAATGTGCGCGGCGCAGCATCGGGCCTGACCATCCGCAGCGGGGCACGCCTGAACACCGTCATCTCGTCCTTCGGCGACGATGGCGTGCTGACGGTCGATGGTATCTTCAATCCGCGCGCCTATACGCTGTCTGGCGGGGCCATTTACGGGTCGGGTCAGATCATCGCCCCCGGCGGTGTGGCGATCCAGAACGGCATCGTTTCGGCGGGAGCTGCCAATGGCGGCGTGGGCACGCTTAGCGTCACGGGTAATGTGGTGCTTGGCGGCTCCAGCCTGATGGGCGTGGACGTCACCAGCGCCACGACGGCCGACCTTCTGGCGGTGACCGGCTCCCTGACCCTCGGCGGCAGCCTGTCGGTCGCGGCACGCAACGGCTATGTGCCGACCTATGGCACGCGCTGGACGGTAGCCACGGCGACGGCCCCCCTGACCGGCAGCTTTGCAACGGTGTCCTCCAACTTCCCCGGCGTTCTGCGCCCCTCGGCGCTGGTTTCCGGCAGCAATCTGGTGGTTGAGGTGACGGCCCTGCCGTATGCCACCCTGCTGAGCAAGACCAACCCTCTGTCGAGTCTGCTGGATGCCAACCGCGCCAGCTACAGCACGCTGAAGCCGGTCTATGATGCGCTCGACCCGCTGGGGGCCGGGGCGCTTGATGCGGCTTTCAGTGCGTCACAGCCGACGGCGGGCTTTGACGCGCTGGCGCTGGGCCGTTTGCAGGCCGGCGCTGTTCAGGGAACCGATTTCGGCCTCGGCGGGGCGTCGGGCAGCAGCCTGACTGTGGCGGGTTTCCGCGATCACAATCAGGCTCTGGGCCTGAATGCGCAGGCGGACGAACCGGTGCGCAATGAGATCGGGGGCGGGCTTTCGACCTTTGCTGCCTACCGCAACCTGAACGGCGATATGGCCTCTCTGAATGCCACCGGGCGGTCCGAAGCCGAGTCGCGCATCCTGTCGGTCGGGGCTGACTATGCCGTGACATCGGGTCTGCGTCTGGGGGCCGCGGCGCACTTTGCCGATGGTGAGGCGACCGGGCTCGGCACCAAGGCCAATAGCGATATGCAACAGTTCACCCTGTTTGCGCGCTATCAGAACCAGGGTTTCTTCGCCAGCGCCTATGGCGGTCCGGGCCGCCAGAAGCTGAAAACCCAGCGCAATCTGGCCCTCAATGGTCAGGTGCTGACGGCAGGGTATGATGCGGACATCACCACGGTCGGGGCGGTTCTTGGCTACGATATTGCCTTTGATCGTCAGGGCGTGGTGCTGTTCGGCGCTACCGATGCACTCAAGCTTGAAACGGATGGTTACAGCGAAACCGGCGGCAGCTTCGCGCTGAAAGTGGGCGAGCAGTCGTTTGAAAGCGTCAAGACGCGTCTGGGTCTCAGCTACTATGCGCGTTTCAAGGCCTTTGGCGGTACGCTGAAGCCGGGCCTGACGCTGGCGGCCGTGCAGGACAGCGAAGCCAAATCAACCAACAGCGCCAAGGTCGCCTTTGCCATCGCACCGACCCTGCTGACCGACGTGACCACACCGGGCATGGATAAGGAATGGGGTGAAATCGATCTGCACGTCGATTACGACTCCGGCAAGGCCTGGGGCGTTTCCGTGGGCTATCGCGGTGATGTCCACCGTGAGGATATCTCGGCCAATACCGCCTATGTCGTCCTGAAAAAGACGTTCTGATCCGGCGCATAATACGGATGGAAGCCCCCGCCTCAACCGCGGGGGCTTTTCATTATGAGCCATGCCTTTGCACAAGGCGGCATGTCCTTTATAAGCCCGCCCATGAAAGAAAACCGTACTGCCCCGCCGCTGGAGCGGCCCGACCTGACCCTGCCGTGCGTTATCCTCGACCGGCCCCAGATGGCTGAAAATATCGGCTCGGTCGCCCGCGTGATGGCCAATTTCGGCCTGCGCGATCTGCGTATCGTCAATCCACGCGATGGCTGGCCGCAGGAACGCGCCTGGGCCATGTCGTCCGGCGCGCACTGGCCGCTCGATAATGCCACTATATATGAGACGGTGGCCGAGGCCATTGCCGACCTCAATGCCGTCTATGCCACCACGGCCCGGCCGCGCGAGACCCAGTTACCCGTGCGCACCCCGCGTCAGTGCGCCGACGATTCTTACGCCAACGCGCAACAGGGCCTCAAAACAGGTCTGCTGTTCGGGGCTGAGCGCGCCGGGCTGGAAACCAGCGACATTGCCCTGTGCCATTCGATCGTCACCATCCCGGTCGATCCGGCCTTCCATTCGCTCAACCTGTCACAGGCCGTGAACATCGTCCTTTACGAGTGGCGCCTGAAGGTGATGGATACGCCCAAGGAAGCCTTCACCAAAAACATGGATCAGCCGGCGGCGCTGGAGAAGCTGCACGGCCTTTATGGGCATCTTGAGGATGAACTGGAAAAGGCCGGCTTCTTCTTCCCGCCGGAAAAGAAGGAATCGATGCAGCGCAATCTGCGCGTGGCGCTCAATCGCGCGCAGTTGACCGAGCAGGAAGTACGTACCTGGCGCGGCGTGGTGACGGCGCTGGTGAAGGGCAGGGGGCGCTCGCTTCTCAATAAAACGCCGGAATAAGACCGTACACGGGATATTTTCAGCAAAAAGACCGGGAAGCTGTGGATAGTCGCGAAAGGCGCGTTGACTCTCACGTCCACGGCCTTTAGACACCGCCCTCCCGACGGACAACGACGGCGCGGACGAAACCGGAAAGAGCTTTTGTTCTTTTTATTCAGTCTGTTAATTCGATGTCTTGAGGGCGGCTCGCTGCTTTAACTTTTTAAAAAGCGGGTTGACAGGCGGTAGGGAAGTTACTATCTCAGCCGCTTCCTTGCAGATGAAACTTTCTTGAAGGTGGCATTCGCAAGGCGTTAAGCTTAAGTTTTAAATGAGTTGAAAAACTTTTTAAAATAAAGACTTGACGGTAAAAATTGAGCGGTTATAAGCGCCGCTCTCCTGCTTCTGAGGGCTTCGGCCTGAGGCGGCGGACCGGTTGAGAAAGTTGAAAAACGGCCTTGACTTCAAAAATTAAAGCGGTATAAGCGCCGCTCTCTCAAACAACTGAGATTGAGTTGTTCCCCGCGCCGGTAAGGCTGGCACGTGTGGTGATCTTTGACATTGTATACTGGGGAAGGGAAACGCAGGCGGCGGTGGTCTATGACGACTACTGTTGCAAGCGGTCTCTTTTAATAGACAACCATTTATGGGTTGGGGTTTAGGCTCCGATC
>NZ_JAIXSV010000080.1 GCF_027484505.1 Asticcacaulis sp. | reverse complement strand
TGGGTGTCCGGCCTGACCTCGGCCTTCCCGCACGAATCCGTCATGCTGGTCAAGGCGCTGGAAGCCGGTGACACCCGGACGGCGCTGGAAATCTACCGCTGGTTCCTGCCGCTGCTGCACCTCGACGCCGAGCACGATCTGGTTCAGTCGATCAAGCTGGCCGAGCAGGTCATGGGCCGTGGCTCAGAGCGCGTGCGTATGCCGCGTCTGCTGCTCATCGGTGAGCGCCGCGCCCAGATCATCAAAATGGTCGAAGACGCTGCGGCCTCGCGCCCGTCGCTGAGCATCAACAAGGCGGCGTAATTCAGGGGGGAACAGAGTTCCCTCCATTTACCCCTTTCAAACAGGCTAGAGCGCAATCCGATAAAGTGGAAACCACTTTTGGCTTCGCCGAACTTCGTTTCGGAAAAAGTGCGCGACAAAACAGAAATTTAGAGCGGGATGATGCTTCTACTTGAAATCATCTCGCTCTAAGGCGACCCATTAACGGTTGCGATCTTTCTCCTCCCCATTTTATGGGGAGGTGCCGAGTTTACGAGGCGGAGGGGTATCTTAATGGGTAAGTGTACCCCTCCGTCAGCGTCGCTTCGCTCGCTGCCACCTCCCCACGCAAAGCGTAGGGAGGAGAAAAGCGGCTTTGCCGCAAAACTTTGTCCGTGAGTTGCCCCATGCGTCATACCTTCTTCTGTATTGATGGTCACACCGCCGGTAATCCGGTGCGTTTGGTGGCGGGCGGTGCGCCGCTGCTCAGCGGTGCCAGCATGTCCGAGCGGCGGCAGGACTTCCTGACGCGCTTTGACTGGATACGTACCGGCCTGTGCTATGAGCCGCGCGGCCACGACATGATGTCAGGCGGTTTCCTCTATCCGCCGACGCGCGCCGACACCGACGCCGGTATCCTGTTTATCGAGACCTCCGGCTGTCTGCCCATGTGCGGCCACGGCACCATCGGCATGGTGACCTTCGCGCTGGAAAATGGCCTGATCACGCCGCGTACACCGGGCAAGCTGAAGCTCGAAGTGCCTGCCGGGCTTATCGACATCGACTACCAGACCCATGGACCCAGGGTGACGGCGGTCAAGATCACCAATGTCCCGGCCTATCTGGCCAAAACCGGCATTGAGATAGACGTGCCGGACTTCGGACCGATCACGCTCGATGTCTCTTACGGCGGCAACTACTACGCCATTATCGAGCCGACCAAAGACGGCCCCTATACCGGTCTCGACGCTCTGGGCGCGGCACGCATCATCGAACTGAGCCGCACCATCCGCACCCTTGTGCGCGACGTCTATGAGCCTGTGCATCCGCTCGACCCGACCATTCGCGGCGTCAGCCACGTCCTGTGGGCCGACGCGCCCAAAAACGCCGAAGGGGAAACGAACCCCGCCCACGGCCGCAACGCCGTCTTTTACGGCGAACGCGCCATCGACCGCTCACCCTGCGGCACCGGCACCTCGGCGCGGCTGGCACACCTGCACGCCACGGGCCGCCTGAAGGTGGGCGAGCCCTTCATCCACCAGAGCTATATCTGTAGCCGCTTTACCGGCGTGGTGACGAAAGAGGTCGATCTCAACGGTCAGCCGGCCATCATCCCGTCCATCGAAGGCTCGGCGATCTCGACCGGTTTCAACACCATCTGGATCGACCGCGAAGATCAGTTCTGGGACGGTTTTCAGGTCGTATAACGCGGTCTCGTCCTCAAAAGAAACGCAGCGGGCGACGCACAGCCGTTGCCCGCTGCGGGCGTTTGTGACAAAGGGTTTGCGATTCAACGGCCGGATGCGTCAGCCTCTTCAACCGTTGCTATCAGATGTCCGCAGAATCAGGTTACACATGTTGACTTGTTAGCGTTAGCAGCACAGTGTTACAAAAAGCGTATAACATATAAACCCAAACAAGAGTTTCGCATGGCGCTGGTCGTCCAAACCCTCTCTGAACAGATCTTTACCCTCGTCCGGGATCGGATCATTTCCGGCTCCCTGCCCGTCGAGGTCGCCATCCGTCAGGACGCTCTGGCGGCGGAGCTGGGGGTCAGCAAGATTCCTTTGCGTGAGGCGCTGGTGCGGCTGGAGCAAGAAGGCCTCCTCACCTCTCAGGCCAATCGCGGCTTCTTTGTCCGCCCGATGACGGCGTCCGAAGCCGAAGAGGTCTATGCCCTGCGCCTTAAGATCGAGCCCGAAGCCGTGGCCCGCGCCGCCGCCCTGGCGACGCCCGCCGACCACAAGGCCGCGCGTGACGCGCTGGATGCGCTGGACCGTGCCGCCGCCGAGGATAACAAGAGCGAGGTGGGTAAGCTCAACCGCGCCTTCCACCTGTCGCTGGTGCGCCCGCTGGGCCGTCAGGTCACCTTGCAGATCATCGAGCGGCTGAACATCATCGCCGAACGCTACGTCTCCAAACACCTTGAGCCCGCCGGCCGCGACGACCGCGCGCACAAGGAACACTCCACGCTTCTGGACCTGTGGATGCGTGGCAAGGGCGAAGAGGCGTCCGAGCTGATGCACGCGCACATCGCCGAAACGCTTTACGACCTGCGCAAGGAATTCGAGAACGACAAGCGCGGCTGATACCAAGGGTCATTGAAAATGACACTTGGTATGCCTTTCGAGACTGTCTCATGTCTCTGACACATATGAGACCCTCTCGAGTTTTCAACGGCCGGAGGCGGTCAGCCTCTTCGGCCGTTAGTATGAACCCCCAGCGCAGCAAAACCGTCACACTCGAACGGTAAGAAGCTCCCGTTTCCGGGAGCTTTTTTCATGCGCTTTTCCTGTTTTGCCTTCACTGCACTGGTGGCTCTCACCGGCCACGCGCATGCCGAAGAGGCACGAACCTGGCTGGCCGGGGATCACCATGTCCATAGTCGCTTTTCGGGCAAGCGCGCCGAAGACGGCACCTATGTGCTGGGCAAGGACGGCATCTACACCCTGCCCGAAAACGCCCGCCGCGCCCAACAGTACGGCCTGAACTGGGTCGTGCTGATCGACCACGGCGGCGAAGGCCTGTCGAAACTGCGTTACGAACAGGCCTATCCGGAGTTTTTGCAGGCGCGTCAGGCGGTGCCCGACCTGATCCAGTTTTTCGGCCTGGAACTCAATACACCGGGCGGCGACCATTCCAGCCTGATCATGGCCATCGACCCGCACGAGGCCGAGACCCTGCGTCATCTGGAGCGCAGCTATGACGCCCATGAAACCCGCGACCCGGCCCGTGACGACCCGGCGCGCATGATCGCCGCGCTGGCTGAGATGCAGGGGCTGAACCCCCAACCGCTCGTCATCGCCAACCACCCGTCGCGCGGCGCGAAATCGCCCGACGGTTATGGCCGCCATACGCCGCAATCCCTGCGCCGCTGGATGGACACCGCCCCCGACGTCGCCATCGGCATGGAAGGCGCGCCGGGCCATCAGGGCGCCAGTCTCAAGAGCGGGGCGACGCCCGACACCCTGCGCAAGCGCGGCTATTACGAGCAGTCACCGACCTATGGCGGGTTTGATGCCATGACGGCGCGCCTCGGCGGCGTGTGGGACGCGCTGCTGGGCGAAGGCCGCCACTTCGTCGTCACCGCCACCTCGGACTCGCACCGCAATGTCGCCGATGGCGGCGAGGACTTCTGGCCCGGTCAGTACGCCAAGACCTGGGTCAAGGCGCGCAAGGACCCGGCGGATATTCTGGATGGCCTGCGCAAAGGCCGCGTCTTTGTGGCCACCGGCGATCTGGTCAGCGAACTGGATATGGACGTCGCTGGCGCCAATCTGGGCGACACGACGACAGTCAAGAAAGGCGAAACGGTGCAGGTGTCGGTGCGCCTGCGCGATCCCGCCGGGCCGAACGCCCACGGCGACCACCCGGAACTGAGGCGCGTGGACCTGATCATGGGTGAGGTGACCGGACAGCTGGCTGAGCGCAATGCGACGACGCAGGTGGTGAAGACCTTCACACCCGCCGACTGGACGCGCGATGGCGAGATCATCACCCTCAACTGGGCTTTTACTGCCACCACCGACGCCTATCTGCGTCTACGCGGCACGGCGACCGATGAGGCCGAGCCCATGCCCGATCCGCTTGGCGAAAACCCGTGGCCGGACCTGTGGGTCTATGGCAGCCCGGTCTATATCAAGGTGCGATGAACCCGTCTAAATAGCGGTCTCGTGCGTAAAAGGCGCATGACCCATACGCCCGATGAATCCGAAACACCCGACCCTGAAATCGCCGCCTGCGGCACGGTCTGCCGTGAGGGCCTGACCGTCTATTTCGACGGGTCCTGCGCCCTTTGTTCCACCGAAATCCGCTACTATTCGGTACGCGCCGGAGACGCCCTGCGCTTTGTCGATGTGGCCGACAGCGCGGTGACACCAGAACCCGATCTGCCGCGCGAGGCCGCCCTGAACCGCCTGCATGTGCGTCAGCCCGATGGCACTCTGGTATCAGGGGCACAGGCCTTTATCGCCATCTGGTCGCAGGTGCCCGGCTGGCGCTGGCTGGCACGGCTGGCTCGCCTGCCCGGCGTGGCTTGGTGGCTTGAGCGCGCCTACCGCGCCTTCCTGCCCGTGCGCCCTGTCCTGTCGCGCCTCGCCCGCGCTTTGGGGGCCAGACCCATGCGTAAGCCGTAGCGCTGTCAAATACCAACGGCCTAAGATGCTGGCCGCATCCGGCCGTTGAAGAAACGAGAATTTCTCATATGTGTCAATGACATGAGAAATTCTCGAATGGAATACCAAGAGTCATTTTCAATGACCCTTGGTATAATCTAAACGCCGCCACCCGCCGTATAGGTATTCAGAAGCGCTTCTGATTTCGAGTTTATCGCCACGTTCGGCATCCCCCAACAGACGGAGACTAAACCCATGATTAAGCGCAATCTTTTGCATAAGCTGACGATCGCTGTGCTGGCCACCAGCCTCACCCTGCCGGCCGCCGCTCTGGCCGGCGACAATGCCATGAAGCCCACCACCACCATCGTTGAAACCGCCGCCGGCAACCCGAACTTCAGCACGCTGGTCGCTGCGGTTAAGGCCGCCGACCTCGTGGGTACATTGTCCGGTCCGGGCCCCTTCACGGTGTTCGCCCCGACCAATGCCGCCTTTGACGCCCTGCCGCAGGGCACGGTGCCGACGCTGCTGAAGCCGGAAAACAAGGCCAAGCTGACCAAGGTTCTGACCTATCACGTCGTCGCCGGTAAGGTGAAGGCCGCCGACCTGATCGCCGCCATCAATGCCCACAATGGCAAATACACGATCACCACCGTCAGCGGCGATACGCTGGTCGCCTCGCTGTCGGGCGGCAAGGTGCTGCTAACCGATGAATCGGGCGGCGTCGCCACCGTCACCACCACCGACCTGTATCAGAAGAATGGCGTCATTCACGTCATCGACAAGGTCGTTCTGCCGAAATAATCTGTACCGCTTAAAGAGGCCCGGTCCCCCTTCCGGGCCTCTTTTACCGTCCGCCCGGAAAGATCACGCTATGGATATCATCGTCAATATTGCTATCGGCCTGTCGCTGCTGGTCGTGCTGGCGACCTTTATCATGGGCATGTTCGCCTTTGCGCAAAACGGCAAGGAAGCGGGCGCAAAGCTCAACAAGGCGATGGAATGGCGCGTGCGTACCCAGATCATCGCCATCGGCATCCTGATCCTCAGCATGGCGATCAAGGCCGGGTCGTAGGTTTTCACGACAGGGGCAGAGCCATCTTCTCGGTTCGTTAACATGACAATGTTATCAATGGGCTAAGTTCCCTGCGATCCGATTGCCCATGCCGACCCTGTTTCATCCTGTTTCGTATCACCCGCACCTGCTGCGTCAGGCCTATCGCACCCTTGGGCCGATGCTGCTGGTCAATCTGGCCTGCGTAGTCGGGGCCAGCTTCCTGCTCGAGATAGCGAACCATCCCCTGTTGTCCGGCTGGGTGGTGGTACACGTGACGGTCATCCTGATCCGCGGCGGCTCATGGGCGCGCTTTCATCAGGACAAGCGCAACTGGCGGCGTAAGAGCGATTATCAGTTCTGGAAGGCCAGTTACGCGGCGGGCCTGCTGGTCTCCGGCAGCCTGTGGTCAGCTCTTGCCGTCTATCTGTTTGCCAAACACCCTGAAACCGCGTCTGTCGAAGCGCAGTATGCCATCCTGATCATCCTGTCGGCACTGGCGGGCGGGGCCACGGGCGTTACCTCCAGCTTTGCACGCGCCGGCAGCGTCTATATTGGCCTGCTGCTGCTGCCCGCCTCCCTGACCCTCCTGACCCACGACGATACGCATCGCACCCTGGGCTGTCTGGGCCTGATCTTCTGCGGCGTCATGCTGGTGACGCTGCGTGGCAATCATCGTCTTCTGGTGCGCAATCTCACCCTCGAAGACCGCAATCTCAGCCTGATCAAACAGCTCAGCGAGGTCAATCAGGTGCTGGAGGCCAAGGTCAGCGAACGCACCGAGCGGCTGGCGCGGCTGGCCCATACCGACAAACTGACCGGCCTGTTCAACCGCTACGGCCTGTTCGACTGGCACCAGAAGCGGATCGAGGCCGAACCCAAGACTCGTACCGTCGTCTTCTTCCTCGATCTCGACCGTTTCAAGCAGGTCAATGACGCCCTGAGCCACGAGGCCGGCGATAAGGTGCTGACCGCCATCGCCCAGCAGATCGAGTCCGTGGCCCCGCCGCAGGCCCGTCTGGCCCGCTGGGGCGGCGATGAGTTTGTTCTGGCCTGTCCCGTCACCGGCGATGTCAATGCGCTGGTCGATGCGGTGTCTGAGGCCGTATCGCGTGCCGTCGATATCCCGCTGAACATCGAAGGCACCGATCTCAAACTGGGCGTCAGTATCGGCTGGGCCTGCCATCCCGACCACGACAAGACCTTTTCGGACATCGTCCACGCCGCCGATCTGGCCACTACCGAGGTCAAGCGCAGCGGACGCGGGCGGACGCTCGCCTTTGACGAAACCTTTGCCGAAAGCCTACGCCGCCGCTTCAACCTAAGCCGCGCCCTCAGCGAGGCCATCGGCAGCGACGCCCTTTACGTCGCCTATCAACCGATCGTCTGCGCCCGCACCGGCGCGCTTCTGTCCTATGAGGCTCTGTGTCGCTGGGACCATCCGGAGCTGGGGACCATCCGCCCGGACGAGTTCATCCGTCTGGCCGAAGATACCGACCGCATCGTTGCGCTGGGCAACTGGGTGCTGGAGCGCGCCTGCACCGACGCGATGTACTGGCGCCATCAGGGCGTGACGGCCAAGGTGGCCGTCAATGTCTCGGTCAAGCAACTGACGCTCGACACCTTCGCCCTGCATCTGGTGTCGATCCTGTCGCGCACGGGTCTTTCGCCTGCCTGCCTGGAAATCGAAGTAACCGAAAGCGTCTTCGATGACGGCCATATCGAGCAGGTCACCCACACCATCAAGCACCTCAAGGCGCTGGGCGTACACATCCATATCGACGATTTCGGCACAGGCTATTCGTCGCTGTCGCGCCTGCGTCACCTCAATGTCAGCGGCATAAAGATCGACCAGTCTTTCGTCGCCGATCTGAGTGGTCAAAGCCGTGTGATCATCGAAAGCACCATACTGATCGCCCGCGCCTTCGGCCTGACCATCGTCGCCGAAGGGGTGGAAACGGCTGAACAACGCGACATGTTGCGCACGCTGGGGGTGGATCAGCTTCAGGGCTATCTGCTGGGCCGTCCGCAGCGCCTGAGCGACATTTTGGGCGCGGATAAGCTCAGCGAAACGGCGGCGTGAAAGAGGCATAAAAAAACCCCGGAGCTTTCGCTCCGGGGTTTTCATTCAGACCCGAAAGTCGGATCAGAACTGCCAGTTCAGGCCGACAAACACCGTGCGGCCCGACGTCGTGGTGTTCCACAGACGCTTGGCACCGCGTGCGGCATTACCGCCCGGCCAGAAGCTGTTGTACTGGATTTCCTTCTCGTCGGTCAGGTTGATACCGTCCAGCGTCAGGCGCAGGCTGGACGTCACCTGCCAGAAGGCCGCAGCGTCCACATAGGTGGTCGAGGCAAAACCGCCGCCGTCGATCGGATAGTCCGAGCGGAAGTTTTCAGAGACGCGCGCGCCCCACTTGGCGGTTTCATAGTAGATCGTCAGGTTATGGTTGACGTCCGACACGCCCCACAGCGGCCCCTTTACATCGACGCCCTGCACCGAATTGATCGTCGTGGTGTCGATGAAGGTGACATTGGCGACCATGCCCAGATTGTTGAACGGTGCGGGCAGGAAGACAAAATCCGTCTGACCGCTCAGCTCAAAGCCCGTCAGCTTGACGTTGTTGAGGTTGATCGGACGCGTATATTCGTTGACCGTGCTGTTGGCCGTCACCCCGGTGCTCAGACCTTCCGGCAGGCCGGTCGAGGCGTAGGAGACATTGGTGACCTTCTTGGACACCACCAGATTGTCGATGTCCTTATGGAAGACACCGCCGGTGACCATGCCGACGCGACCGAAATACCATTCGACGCCGAGATCGTATTCGTCCGACGTATAGGGTTCGAGGTTGGGGTTACCGGTTGAGACGGTTATGGTGTTGGTGGTGGTGTCATTGCTGACCGTGCCGTTCATGGCATAGGCCGTGAGCGACGGACGGTTGAGATTCTGCGACGCTGCCAGACGTACCTGCACATTGTCGGACGCCTCAACCACAAGGTTGAAGGCCGGCAGGGTGCCCGAATAGGTCTTGGACGTCGTCACCGGCTTCGTCGTGCCGTTGACGCTCATAAAGCCTTCGGAAGTCAGCTCGGTCTCATAACCGCGCAGACCAACATTGCCGCGTACCGGGCGGCCACCCAGCGTGCTCTTGAAATCGATCTGGGCATAGGCCGCGTTGGTGTCTTCGGTGACGCTGTAATCGGCATTGCGCACCCAGTTCACGGTGCGCGTCACGCCGTAATAGTTGAGAGCCTTGTCAAAGTCGGCGATGACCCACGACTGATCCTTATGGCCGGTGAACAGCTTGTAATAGCTGTTGACCTTGTCGTCCGGGCGCGTGCCCCAGGTGCCGTTTTCCCACTCGGCTTTCAGCAGGTCGTCATTGGTGTACTGACGGCCCGAATTGGCGAAGCTGCGATAGGACAGGCCGCCCTTGAAGGTCAGGTTGTCGCTATAGGCATAGACGGCGTTGAGTTCGGCGTTTTCCAGCTCGGTCGTCTGATAGCTGCTGAAAAAGTCGATTTCGTGGGCGCGGTAGTTGTTCGGGTCGGTCGTGTCCCACTTATAGGTATTACGGCCGTAGAAGGCGTCCTGCGTGTAGTCGGTGATCAGGCCGCCAAAGGCTTCCATATAGAACTTGTCCGAATAAGGCAGGTCGTAGGTGGACTTTTCCTTGCCGATATGGCCGTTCAGGTTCAGCGAATCTGAAACCTGCCAGTTGGCGGTCAGGACCACCTGATCGAAGGTGTTTTCGGCCTTCTGACGGCGGGTTTCGGTGGCGAAGACCGTGTTATCGACGTCGGCATAGAGGACGCTATAGTACGGATCGTACTGGATCGAATTCAGGCTGGGGGCCTTCTGCGCCGAGGCCGGGATGCCCGAATGGGTCATGGCCGTGCCGAGGACGGTCGAACCGACGCTGGCGCGGGTGGCCAGATGCAGTTCGTCACGCTTGTTGGTGAATTCACCGTGCAGCGCATCGAGCGTCAGGGTCAGGCTTTCCACCGGACGCCATTGCAGTGCCGTAGTGATGCCAAGGCGCGTCTGGTCCGAACCCCACACCGACAGGCGGTTACCGCGCTGGAAGACCAGCAGGCCGGCGGTGGCCAGTGCCTGATCAGCAGCACTCAGCTTGCTGACATTGGCGGCCAGCGCTTTCTGATTGCCCGCGCCATAGGTGTTATAGCCCTGCTCCTGCGTCTGACGCTCGCCATAGGCGACCGAGATCAGGGCCCCGAACTTGCCGTCGTGATTGTACGACAGCATGGCGGCGCCGCGCTTCTGGAAGTCTTCGGTGTTGGAGTTGGTGCCGCCCTGCAGCGAGAAGGCGCCCTTCAGGCCCGGCTTGTAGTCGAACGGCTTGGCCGTATAGAGGCCGACCGTGCCGGCCATGCCGCCTTCGTCCTGCTCGGCCGAGAAGGACTTCTTCACATCAACCTTGTTGAACAGGTCGGAGGCGAACAGGTTGAAGTCGAAGGCGCGGTCGCGCGAGGTCTGACCGCGCGAATCCATCGGCGAATCGACATTGCCCAGCACTTCCATACCGTTGAGCTGCACGCGGGTGAAGTCCGGCCCCAGACCGCGCAGGGACACCCGACGGCCTTCGCCGCCTTCGCGGTTGATGGCGACGCCGGGCAGACGTTGCAGCGATTCCGCCAGGTTCAGATCGGGGAATTTGGCCATATCCTCGGCGACGATGACGTCGGAGACGATATCCGAATTGCGCTTCAGGGCGCGGGCCTGACCCAGCGACTTGCGGAAGCCACGCACAACGACCTCTTCGGTGTCGGCGGCGGGCGATTCCTTGGCGGCGTCTTCGGTTTGCGTCAAGGCCGGGGTTTGCGCCAGGGCCGGCGCGGCGTGGATAAGCGACAGGCTGAGAACGCCGCAGGCGACCCCCGCCAGCAGCGTCTTTTGCGAAACAGACATGAAATAGCTCCCATAGCCACCGCAAAGGGGGAGGACGCGGCGGATTGAGGCGCAGGTATGTTTTATTTGTGAAAGCGTATTGTCACTAAAAATACGGTTTTATGACACCCCCCACCTAATGCCGTTCGGTTGCGTTTTCTCGTCATTTTGTCATGCGGGCGTGGTACGGGCGCTACAGAGGCTTTTGACAACCGAGAAGGTGAACCCATGACCCGTCGCCCGAACCTGTGGCCCATTGTCGCGCTTGTCGCGGCTGTGACCGCCCTGCCCGTCCTCGCGGCAGAGCCGTCGCTGGAACCGTCTGCACCCGCCGGGTTGCACATGAACGACCTTCAGGCTGTGGGCACGCACAACAGCTACAAAATCGCCATTCCGCCGAAGGAACTGGCCCTGATCGCTGCGCGCAATGCACAGGGGGCGAAGGCGCTCGACTATGGTCATCTGCCTTTGGCGACGCAGCTCGATCTGGGGATGCGTCAGCTTGAGATCGACTTCCTATACGATCCGGACGGCGGGCGCTACGCCCACCCGCGCCTGCCGCAGATCAGCGGCGCGCCCTATGACGCCACGGATATGGATAAGCCGGGCTTCAAGGTGCTGCATATGCCCGATGCCGATGTGCGCAGCCATTGCCAAACCTTTGTGCAGTGCCTGAAGCAGATCCGCGACTGGTCTGACGCCCACCCCGATCACGTCCCCCTGCTGATCATGATGAACGCCAAGGATGGTCCCCCCAGCCTCGACGGCGGCGTGAAACCGCTCGATTACGACGCAAAGGCCTTCGACGCGCTGGACGCCGAAATCCGCTCGGTCTTCGGGCCGGAGCGCCTGATCACGCCGGATCAGGTGCGCGGCGGGCATAAAACCCTGCGCGAAGGGGCGATGGCCGGCGGATGGCCTACGCTTGAGTCCGCGCGCGGCAAGGTCTTCTTCGCGCTGGACGAAGGCCCGCAAAAGGTCGCCGTCTATATGCGCGGCCATGCCTCGCTGGAGGGCCTGCCGGTCTTCGTCAATTCCGTCTCAGAAGACGCCGACCACGCCGCCTATTTCACCCTTAACGACCCGGTGAAACAGTTCGAGCGCATTCAGGCGGCGGTGAAGGCGGGCTTTGTGGTGCGCACCCGCGCCGATGACTCGACAATTGAGGCGCGCCGCAATGATCTCAGCCGTTTCGCCAAAGCGCTGGCCTCGGGCGCGCAGTATATTTCCACCGACTATCCCACCCCGCGCACCGAATGGAGCCCCTATCAGGTCCGCCTGCCCGACGGCGTCGCGGCGCGTGCCAATCCGCTGCGGGGGCTACAGCCGCGCCCCTGAGGCCCGCCACCTTCCCTTAAGTCAAAATCGATCCGGCCACACGTAAGGATAGACACTGCGGTGCAGTAATGTCTGTTTCTCTATACTATTGTGAACACAATTATCCGGGGCTTCACGCACTGGAAACTTCGCCATATCGGCATTTATTTCAATTTTTTATGTCAGCTCAGTTGACTTCGCGGGCAAACTGCTGTTTTGGGGAAGGAAAGGTAACAAGGATTCTTGGTTATGGAAGAACAAAACAAGCTGACCGATCTGGTTGTCGATATTGTCACCGCCTATGTCGGTAATAATTCGGTGCCCGCATCTGAATTGCCCGCTCTGATTCACTCGGTGCACAAGGCGCTGGGCGGTCTGACCGGTGAACCGGAAGCAAAGGTCGAAGAAGCCAAGACCCCTGCCGTGTCGATCAAAAAGTCGATATCGGACGACTACATCATTTGTCTGGAAGACGGCCGCAAGTTCAAGTCGCTGAAGCGTCACCTGCGCACCAAGTACAATATGAGCCCCGAAGAATACCGCGCCAAGTGGAACCTGCCGAAGGATTATCCGATGGTCGCCCCCAACTATGCCGCGGCGCGCTCGAACCTCGCCAAGCAGATGGGCCTCGGCACCGGTGGTCGTCAGGCCGCCCGCAAGCCGCGCAAGGCGTAAGACATCTTTAAAGGGTCCAAGAAAACGGCAGGCTTGCGGGCCTGCCGTTTTTTTATGGCTACTTACAAATATAACCGCGCACGGCCTGTTCGACGCTGGCAACCAGCGCGCGACGCTCCGCCTCGGTCATCTGCCGCGCGTCCGGAGGCAGATGTTCAAAATGCGCCGGACGCGGATCGGCAATGTGCAGCCGGAACATTTCGCGCCAGTAGGCCCGATCGGCCTCGCTCAGCCCGGCCATAATGCCCAACGCCTGATTGAACACCACCGCCGGGTCTTCCAGCGGATTCGCATAGCCGCCCCACCAGAAATTGGCCAGCACGCCCACCGGCCCTTCGGCGGTGACCTGATGCCACCAGTAGCGCGGGATAAACAGAACATCTCCCGGCTCCAGCGTCACCGCCTGTGCGTGTTCAAAAGCCTCACGCAGGCGCGGAAAGGTCTCAAAATCCGGCGTATCGAGGTCGGCTATGCTGATCGGCCGTCCGGAGGGCGTGTAGCCCAGAGGCCCGATGTACAGGTTACCGACCTGTTCCGGCGGGAACAGCAGGAAATGCCGCCGTCCGGCCACCAGACAGGCCAGGTTGAGGTCGTGATCATTGTGCAGAGCGGCCCGCGTCGCATTGCCGATCCACAGGCGCGGCCCGATCTCTGGCGGCAGCAAGGGCATAGGGTTTTGCACGGCGAACTCAGGCGCATGGTCGCGAGCCGGGGCCGATTGCAGATAGAGGCCCGGCGGCATCGGATGGCCGCTCAGGCGCACCAGTGTCGCCATGACCTCGGACAGGGTCTGCTGCGCGTGACTGAAGTTCAGGGCTTCGAGATCGGGCGTGTAGCCGAAGCGGCCTTTCAGGTGCGCACTGGCCGTCAGCACTCCGGCGGGACGACCGTTGTCGAGCCCTTGCAGATAAGCCGCTAGCGCCGCGGTCCCTTCCCGCGCCCGCTGAACCGCCGGCCATTGCGCCACCAGACCACGCACGACAAACGGCGCGGTTGCCCGGCGGATACGTGCGCGTATCTCAGCCTCATCCGCAGCTCTCAGTGCCTCCACTTCGCGGCTCATCCGGCCTCCTGAATACGCATGTAAAGGCGTGGAGATTCGACCCCGCTACCCCCGCAAGTCAAGGCTGCGCGGCTTTTTATCGTTCAAAATGTGCATTTTGAGACGCATCTGAAAAAAAGAAATGCGACACAAAAAGCACACATGCGTCACTTCACTTTAAAAAAATATCAACGATATTGAAGATTAAACAAATGTAATTTATGGCCTTTTTACGTGGAGTTCGGCTGATACCGGATTTTCATGACAACGCTGGTCAATAATTTTGAAATCAAATTGGTTTAATGCGTTTTCAAAATCGCAGAGTTGATATAATTCTGTAATTGTCAGCGCTGTCAGGCATAGGCCTGTGGTGTAATCCCGTCTGGTCGTGTGACTGGCGGGCAATAAAAAAGTGGATGCAGGTTTCGGGAAGCTCACCAGAGTAGGTGCACAAGGCGCGATGACGCCTTCGTGCTGTTTGCCTCCCCGAAATCTTTTTTTGAGATGAAGAGCGGTCAGGGAGGACTTGAACACATGACAGTTAAGTTGAAGCACGGCGTTTCGGCTATGGCGCTTCTGATTTCCGCCGGCGTGGCTATGGCCGGCGCGGCACAGGCGCAAACCGCGCCTGCAGAAGGCGAACCGCAGGAAGTCGTCGTCGTCGGCGCGCGCAAGGCCTTGCAGAGCGCCCAGCAGATCAAGAAGAACGCCGACACGGTCGTCGATTCGATCACGGCCAATGACATCGGGGCCTTCCCGGACAAGTCGGTTGCCGAAGCGCTGCAACGCGTGGCCGGCATCACGGTCAACCGCTTCGCCGCCACCGGCGATACCGCGCACTTCTCGGCTGAACCGTCGGGCGTCGTCGTCCGCGGCCTGCAACAGGTGCGCTCGGAATTTAACGGCCGCGACATCTTCACCGCCGACTCCAACCGCGGTCTGTCGTGGTCGGACGTGTCGCCGGAACTGATGGGTGGCGTGGACGTCTATAAGAACCAGACGGCTGAGCTGATCGAAGGCGGTATCGCCGGTACGGTCAATCTGCGTACCCGCCTGCCGTTCGACCAGAAGGGCCGCGTTCTGGCCGCAACCGCTGAATATACCTATGGCGACCTCGTCGGTAAGGGTGCCGCTTCGGTGTCGGGCATCTATGCCGACCGCTGGGACACGGAGCTGGGTGAATTCGGCGTGATGATCAACGCCGCTCATTCGGAAGTCTTCACCAACTCGGAAGGCGTGCAACTGGGTCGTATGGCGATCCACTCGAACGCCGCCACCTGGGGCACGACCGCCAAGCGTTACTACCCGACCTCGATTTCGCTGCGCGACAATATCTATAATCGCATTCGTGACGGCGTGGCCTTTGCCGCCCAATGGAAGAGCAATGACGGCAATATGACCGCCACCTTCCAGTACAACCAGTCGAAGAAGCAAGAAAAGTGGGAAGAGTACGTCTCGACGGCTTCGACCGGCACCGACATGTGGGCCAAGGATATCGAGTACTTCGCCACGGGTGCAAATGAAACCCAGTGCAAGACCGGCACCACCTGTACCTTCGACTCCAGCGGTTTCCTGCAAAAGGGCACGCTCTTAGCTTCGTCTGATGTTTGGTATGGCAATATCGGTGCCCATCCCGGTGCAAACTCGCCGACCGGTAACCTTGTCTGTTATTCTTGGGAAAGCTGCGGCGGTTCACAACGGGGCACGTCTTACGCCACCTCGACCCGCTTCAGCGACAGCGTCAACGACACCAAGGACGCCTCGTTTAACCTGAAGTGGCAAGTGACGGACAAGCTGTTCACCAGCTTCGACGTTCAGTATGTTGATGCCATTCAGACCAACTATGACATCGCCGGGACGCTTTCGACCTTTGCCGATGTCACCTGGGATATGACGGGCGAACATCCCACCTTCACGCTGGCAAAGCCGACCAGCTTCGTCACGATGCCCGGCGACGTTGCCAACCCGCAAAACTACCGCCTGAACGATCTGATGGATCACGTCACGGACTCGGACGGTAATGAGTTTGCCGTGCGTGCGGACGCCGCCTACAGCTTCGATTCGCCCTGGCTGAATATGATCAAGTTCGGCGTGCGCCATGCTGAGCGTGAGCAGACGGTGCGCTGGTCTACCTACAACTGGGCTAACGTTGTGAACACGTGGTCCGGGTATACCGCTGAGAACTACTTCATCACAGGCGCCAAGTTCCCCAGCGCTTCGGCCTATGGTGTTCGTTCCTTCGACGAAGATTTCTATGGTGGTGGTCTGACCAATGCCAATACGGCCGTCTACCTGAACATGGACCTCCTGAGGGATCAGGAAGGTCTGGCGAATATGTTTGGTCGTGCGAGCTATAAGCCGCGGACCACTGCCGCGCTCGAACCCCAGACTATTCCGGACCCGAATGATCCGACCAAGATGATCCCGAATCCGAAATATGATCCGGATGGGAACGTGTCGAACGTCTGGGTTCCGGTCTGCCGCCGTTCGGGCAGGGTGGATGGGTGCTTCCGCCCGTCTGAAATTGCCGAAGTGTCCGAAATCACCAACGCCGCCTACCTCCAGCTGAAGTTTGGGGGCGATGATGCGATGCTGTTTGGCAAGTTCCCGGTGACGGGTAACATCGGGGTCCGCTACGTCGAGACGAAGAACGAAAGCACGGGTGGTATCAACTTCGGTAACCAGATTGCCTACGCAACTGAGCCGACGTCCAAACAGCAGACCCCCGCCGGTGAAGTCACGGTTATCAACGCATCGTACTACGTGCCGCAGGCTGATCGTAACTTCATGACGGTCAACAATACCCGTAGTGTTTACAGCATCACGCACAAGAACTGGCTGCCGAGCTTCAACGCGCGCATTACGCTGGATGACACCTGGTATCTGCGTGTGGCCGCCTCACGCGCCATGTCGCGTCCGGATATCGGTAACCTGAAGGCTTATACCTCCGTTAATGCCGCTCTCCCGAACGAAGCGGATCGCGTCTGCGGTAAGGGCTTTGTGTGTAACTCTGCCGGTCAGATCCAGTCGGTCGTCATGACCTATACCGGTGATGCCCAGAACCCCTATCTGAAGCCGGTGACGGCGGATCAGTTCGACCTGTCGTTCGAAAACTACTTCTCCTCGACCGGCTCGTTCACCTTCTCGCTGTTCTACAAGCAGTTCCACGACTACATCACCTACGGCACCTATTTCCGCGACTTCACCAATCAGGGCGTGACCCGCTCGGTGCGTATGCGTGGTCCGGTCAATGGCGACGGTGGGGCCATCAAGGGTTGGGAACTGGCCTATAAGCGCTTCTTCGACAACCTGCCCTCCCCGTGGAACGGTCTCGGCATCGACTTCAACTACACCATGCTCAACAATACGGGCATCAAGTCCACGAACGTGGTGGTGAACTCGGGTGACGGCACCTCCGGTCAAACGGGTGGCGGTACGTCGGTGGCGGCCAACTCCTTTATCGACCTGCCGCTGGAAGGCCTGTCTGACAAGACCTTCAACCTGGTCGGTATGTACGAAAAGGGTGCGTGGTCGGCGCGTCTGGCCTACAACTGGCGCTCGTCGTATCTTGTCACCTCGCAGGACTGCTGTATCGCTCTGCCTATCTGGCAAAAGTCGGCGGGCTATCTCGATGCCCGTCTGGCCTACCGCTTCAACGATCACGTGGAAATGTCGATCGAAGGCACCAACCTGCTCAACACCGAAACCGTTCTTCTGCAACAGGTTGACGGCCCGACCAATTCGAGCCCGAACGATACGCGCCTGCTGCTGCCGAACGCCTGGTTCCAGAACGATCGCCGCATTCAGGCTCAGGTCCGCCTGAAGTTCTGATCGGTGCAGCGTTCCAAACGGTAGGATGAGGTTGTCCGGGAGGCGTTCTTTCCCGGACGACCCGTCTCCCGCGCAGCGGTTCCGACCCCTGCGCGCCTCTCCCTCCGTCATTCACGGAAACCCTTGCGGGACGCATCACACGTGGTGCGTCCTGTTTTTATCTGGGCCAGTTTTTTTCTGGGCCAATTCTTCTGGGGATGAGACACAGTGACGCGCTTTTTTATCCAAAAAGGGCCTCACAGTTTTCAAAATACCCTCTAAGATCGCCGTTCTGAAAAAAAGACCCCACCCATCAGAAGCTAAAAAGGGGAAGCAGGGATGACCCCCATTCGCAACATCACTATACTGGGCGGCGGCACGTCCGGCTGGATGGCGGCGGCGGTGCTGAGCCGCGCCTTCACACCCGATGCCTGCACCATCCGCCTGATCGAGTCCGAAGAGATCGGCATTGTCGGCGTGGGCGAAGCCACCCTGCCGCAGGTGCGCGATTTCAACACCTGGCTTGGCCTTGATGAGGCCGAGTTCATGCGCGCGACCAACGCCACCTTCAAGCTGGGGATTGAATTCTGCGGCTGGGGCACGTCGGGCAGCTATCACCACCCCTTCGGCGTCCACGGTCAGTCGGCCGGTGGCATCCCCTTCCATCAGCTGTGGCTAAAGGCACGCACCTTCATGGACCCCGGCTCCATCGAGGACTATGCCTTCCCCATCCGGCTGGCGCGCGAAAACCGCTTCGATTTTCCGGTCGAAGACCCCAAGTCGATCCGTTCCGCCTATGCCTATGCCTACCATTTCGACGCCGTCCTCTATGCCCGCTATCTGCGCCAATGGTGCGAGGCGCGCGGCGTGCAGCGCATCGAAGGGCAGGTCACCGGCGTCGATCAGAACGCTGAAACCGGCTTTGTTGAAACACTGACGCTCGCCAGTGGTGAAAGCGTCGGCGGTGACCTGTTTATCGATTGCTCCGGCTTTCGCGCCGTCATCGCCGGTCAGACCCTGAATCTGGGCTGGGAAGACTGGACGCCGTGGCTGCCGTGCGACCGGGCGCTGGCCGTGCCGTGCGAACGTACCGACGACCTGACGCCCTATACGCGCGCCACCGCCCGCGAAGCCGGCTGGACGTGGCGCATCCCGCTTCAACACCGCACCGGCAATGGCTATGTGTTTTCCAGCCGCTTCACCACGGAGGCGCGCGCGCGTGAGGTGCTGCTGGGTGCGCTGGATGCCCCCGCTCAGGCCGAGCCGCGCCTGCTGCGCTTTCAGGCCGGCCGCCGCACGGCGTCATGGCACAAAAACGTCATCGCCCTCGGTCTGGCCTCCGGCTTTCTGGAGCCACTGGAATCGACCAGCATCTACCTGTCGCAGATCGCCCTGACCTTCCTGATGCGCCTGATGCCGGACACGCGCTTTGACCCGGCCCTAGCGCGGGAATTCAACCGCCTGATCGACATCGAGTATGAGCGGGTGCGCGACTTCCTGATCCTGCACTATCACGCCAATTCGGCGCGCGAAGGCCCCCTGTGGGACTATGTGCGCACCATGCCCGTGCCGGACAGCCTGAAAGAAAAGATGGCGCTGTTCCGCCACCGCGGCCACGTTCAGCAGTACAAGGATGGCCTGTTTTCCCCGGCCAGCTGGATCGCCGTCTTCATGGGGCAGGACGTCATGCCGCAAGCCTACGACCGGCAGGCCGATAGCTTAAGCGAAGAGGCCCTGACGGGCTATCTGAAAGACCTCAAACGCAAGATCGACAGCAATCTGGCCGTTCTGCCCTCACACGCCGAGTTTGTGGCCGCCCATTGCTACGATCCGAACAGCGGGATTTCCCATGACTGATACCCCCGTCAGACCGGTGCGCAAGGTCGTCATCGTCGGCCGCGACGAGGCGCTGTGGCTGACCGCTGCGGTGCTGCAACGCACCTTTGCCCGCAGCGATCTGAGCTTCACCGCCGTCGAGCTGCCGTCCCTGTTGCGCCCCGGCGAAGTGCTGCCGACGCTGGGCAGTCAGGCCGGCTTCCACGCCCGTCTGGGGCTGGAGGAAGCGGTGCTGATGCGGGCTCTGGGCGCGACCTTTACGCTGGGTCAGCAATATGTCGGCTGGGCGAAGTCCGCGCCGCCGGTCTTTGTGGGCTATTCCAGTACGGGCGTGGCCCTGCAAAACGTACCCTTCCACCACCTGTGGCTGCGGGCCCGCGCCTCAGGCATGAACGTGGCGTTTGAGGACTTCGCCATCAATGCCGCCTGTGCCAAGCAGGGGCGTCTGCTGACCCCCGACGCCGACCTCAGCGGCTTTGCCGACGCCGATCGCGGCTTTCACCTGCCCGCCGCCCCCTATGCCGAAATGCTGCGGCAGGTGGCGGTGAAGCGGGGGGTGCGGCATCTGCCCGCCGCGCACGTGTCACCGGTCGTGACGGGCCCCCAGATGACCGCTGTGGTCCTGTCCGATGGGCAAACGGTTGAGGGCGATCTGTTTATCGACACCACCGGCAGCGACGCACGCCTGCTCAGCCAGATGCCGGAGACAGGCTTTACCTCATGGCGGCAATGGCTGCCCTTTAATCGCCTGCTGACCACCTATACAGCCCCCGCGACGCCGCTTCCGGCCTATGCGCAGATCACCGCCTTCCGGTCAGGCTGGGCCGGACTGTTCCCGCTGCGCGACTATACCGCCGTGCAGCAGGTGTACACCCGCGACGAGCTGTCTGACGATGAGGCTTTCGAAGCCGCGGCCATGGTGGTGAAGATGAGCCTGCATCCGCAGGCGACGGTGACGCCTTTTGAAGCGGGCCGCCGCCCGGCCTGGTCGGGCAATGTCATCGGGCTGGGCGAAGCCGCCACCGTGCTCGATCCTTTGGGCAGCGCGCGGATGCCCTCCCTGCTGCTCGGTCTGTCACACCTGACGGCCCTGTTCCCGCTGGATACGGCCGGGCTGGAACGTGCTGTGTACAACCGCACCGTGGGTCAGGCCTATGAGCGTCTGCGCGATGCGCAGATCTGGCTCTACAGCCTCAACAAACGCCGCGATCAGCCGGTCTGGGACCATCTGCGCAGCGTCAGCCTGCCGCCGGAACTGGCCTATAAGCGCGAGGTGTTTGCCGCCTGTGGTCACCTGCCGGTGTATGATGACGAAACCTTCGACGAGGCGTGGTGGATCGCCGCGGGCCTTGGCCACGGGCTGTTTCCCGCCACCCATGACGTGCGTGCCGATCAGCTTGCGGAACCCGACCTGATCCGCCACTTTCAGACGGTCCTCGGCTATGTGCGCAAGCAGGTCGAGGCCATGCCCACCCCGGATGCCGTATCACGGGCAGCGACTGTATAGGGTTTATCGGATGCAACAGACCATCAGGAAGATCGTGATCGTTGGCGGCGGCAGCGCCGGATGGATGGCCGCCGCGGCCCTGGCCAAGACGCTGGGGGAATCGCTCGATATCCATCTGATCGAGTCAGAGGAAATCGGCATTGTCGGCGTCGGCGAAGCCACCATCCCGCCCATCCTCAAATACAATGACCTGTTGGGGATCGACGAAGCCACCTTCGTGCGCGAAACCAACGCCACCTACAAGCTGGGGATCGAGTTCGTCGATTGGCGCGCCAAAGGGCACAGCTATTTCCACCCCTTTGGCCACAGCGGGCGGGAAATCGAAAGCTTCCCCTTCCATCATTACTGGCTGGCCGACTGGCGCCGCCGGGGCGGTGAGTATGACTACACGCAGTTCAATCTGGAAACCGTCGCCGCCTATAAGGGGCGCTTCGGACATCTGCCGGCCGATGGCGACAAGCCCGGTCTGAACTATGCGTTTCAGTTCGACGCCGTCCTCTATGCCAAATTCCTGCGCAATTACAGCGCTGAGCGCGGCGTGACCCGCCACGAAGGCCGTATCGTTAGCGTCGAACAGCACCCCGAAAGTGGCTTTGTAACGGCAGTCGTCACCGCCGATGGGCGTCGCCTTGAGGGCGATCTGTTTATCGACTGCTCCGGCTTCCGCGGCCTGCTGATCGAAGGGACGCTGAACTGCGGTTACGAAGACTGGTCGCGCTGGCTGCCGATGAACAGCGCCGTGGCCGTGCCCTGCGAACGCGGCGCCGACATTACCCCCTATACCCGCGCCACGGCGCGCGAAGCGGGCTGGACGTGGCGTATTCCGCTGCAACACCGCACCGGTAACGGCTATGTCTTCTCCGATCAGTTCCTTAGCGTCGAAGACGCCAAAACGCGTCTGCTCGGCTGCCTCGATGGCGCACCTCTGGCCGATCCGCGTCTGCTGAAATTCGTCACCGGTCACCGCAAGCGCGTGTGGGACAAGAACGTAGTGGCGCTGGGTCTGGCCTCCGGCTTCCTCGAACCGCTGGAATCGACGGCCATCCATCTGGTGCAATCGGGCATTACCCGCCTTTTGGCCCTCTTCCCCCGGACGGGGATCGTGCCTTCGGTCGTGGCGCAATATAATCGCGACGTCCTGTTCGATTACAACAATATCAAAGACTTCCTGATCGCCCACTACAAGATCAGCGAACGCGACGACACGCCCTTCTGGCGCTGGGTGCAGGCCATGGAGATGCCAGACAGCCTGAAAGAGCGGCTGGAGATGTTCCGCGAAACGGCGCTTCTGATCGCGCGCGAACCAGAACTGTTCCGGGAGACGAGCTGGCTGGCCGTCATGATGGGGCAAGGACTGCTGCCGAAAACCAGTCACCCGATTGTGGAGACGATCGAGGCCGCCGATCTGCGCCTGCACATGAGCCGCTGGCGCAAGATGCTGGAAAGCCGCGCCGACAGCCTGCCCGCCCACGAAGACTATGTGCGCCGCTTCGCGCCCTCCGCCGACCTGAAGATGCGCCTGGCCAGCGCCGGATGACACCCGTCCGCACGATAGAGGCCGTGACGGCAGAAGCCTTTACGGCTGTGCAAGCGGCGGCACAACCGGTCGTCCTGAAGCAACTGGTGGCGGACTGGCCCATCGTGGCCGCCGCCCGGCAGTCGGATCAGGCCGTCACGGCGCTGCTGGCCGATCTGGATGCCGGGCTGAAGGTGCCGCTGTCCATCCTGCCCCCCGAAGCGAACGGGCTTTGCCATTATGACGCCACCCTGACCGGCGTGAATTTTCGCACCACGTCGCAATGGCTCGAAGACATCTGGCCAAGGCTGCTGTCCCCGCCGACCGACGGCAGCGGCTATTACGTGCAGTCCCTGCCCACGGAAACCTACCTGCCGCGTTTTGCCGAGGCGCATATCATGCCCTTGCTGCCACCGCAGGTGCAGCCGCGCCTGTGGCTGGGCACCGATGTGGCCACGCAGACCCATTACGACCTGATGCACAATATCGCCTGCGTCGTAGCCGGACGCCGCCGCTTCACCCTGTTCCCACCGGATCAGCAGGTCAATCTCTACCCCGGCCCGGACGATTTTACCCCCGGCGGCGCGCCGCTCAGCCTGCCCAACATCCGCACCCCGGATTTCGCGCGCTGGCCCCGGCTGCGGGCGGCGCTGGACAGTGCGCAGGTGGCGGAATTAGAACCCGGCGACGCCCTCTACATCCCCTATGGCTGGTGGCATCAGGTGCAGTCACTGGCCCCCTTCAATGCCCTCATCAATTACTGGTGGAACGACGCGGACGCTACCCGTCCCCTGCCGAGACTGGCCTTCAAGGCGGCGCTGGTGGCGCTGAGGGACCTGCCGGACGAACAAAAGGCCGTCTGGCGTCACATGTTCGATCTGTTTATCTTTGGCGACAGCGAAGCGGCCATGGCGCATCTGCCGCCTCAGGTGCGTGGGGCCTATGGCGAACTGACCCCCGAACGGCTGAAAGCGCTGAAAGCCGAAATCGCGGCGGCCTTTAAGTGAGTCCAAAACTAGATCGGTATGACTTTTGATGGAATCGTAATTCAAGCACCTCCCCTGAAATCAGGGGAGGCGCTAAAGGGCTAAACCGTTTCCACCTAAAATCATCCCACCTTAATAGTAGCTATCGGATACCAAAGAACAAATTGGCCGTCAGGCGGCGCGGGCTGCCGGCCTGCACCTGACCGTAGTGAATTTGTCCCGCCCGGTAAAAGATCAGCCGGTTGAAGCGCGGTTCAATGGCGGCAATGGGCTCAAAAAACTGCGCCCGTGCCGCCTCGCCGCTGCCGTCAAAACCATCCAGTTCCTGCCGTTTGGCGCGCTCAAAGCCATAGCTGCGGCTGGGGGTGATCAGTTCGTGCCCGCTGGCCCGATGGCGGAAAAAGGCCGTGCCGCCCAGATCCCCCTCAAACAGATAATGCACACTGGCAAAGCTGTTGAGGCTGAAGGCGTCGATATGCGGGGCGGCCTGCCGCACGTCCATATCGTCTGGGGCCTGCGTGGCCACACCGAAAAAGCCGAACAGCGGCAAAGGCTGCGGCGTCACACCAAAATGCGGCAACAGACGGGGAAGAAGCGCCGTTGCCACCAGCGTCTTATAGGCCTGTGGCAAGGGGGCATTGAGGCCGGGATAGCGCGATCCGGGCGCGGGCTTACGAAAGGCCGCCGCATCGGCTTCGGCAATCAGGGCCTGCGGGTCGCTCAGCACCTCATCGACGATGATCAGGGGCTGCGCCTCATGGCCCAGAGACTGAACCGTCAGGGTGAGATGGGGATTGAGAGAGATCATACAAAAAACCGCCTGAGAGAACGATATTCCGGTTCCCTCAGGCGGTCAAAGCGCAAAGCGTCGCAACAAATCTATTGCAGGCCGCCGCCCGTGGCCGCGTACAGTCGCGTCAGGTTCAGCGCCCGCGTCAGGCGCGTGGTGATCAGGCCCTGCTGCGCGCCATAGAGGGTGCGCTGGGCGTCGGTCAGGGTCAGGCGCGAATCCACGCCGCGATCGAAGCGGGCGCGCGACAGGGCTTCGGTTTCGCTGGCGGCTTCGACCACGCGGGTCTGGGCTGTCAGGCGCGTGTCGATCGTCGAGCGCACGGCCAACGCGTCGGCCACATCGCGGAACGCCGTCTGGATCGACTTTTCGTAGGTCGCCAGCGCAATATCCCGCGCCTTTTTCGAGCTTTCCAGCCCGGCGATATTGGCCCCGCCGGCGAAGATCGGCACCGAGATCGACGGCGCAAAGCTCCAGGTGTCGGCGCCGTCAAACAGTTTGTTGAGGTCGGTAGAGGCCTTGCCCACCGCGCCGGTCAGCGAGATGCGCGGGAAGAAGGCGGCGCGCGCGGCCCCGATATTGGCATTGGCGGCCTTCAGGTCGAACTCCGCGGCCACCACATCCGGACGCTTCAGCAGCACCTCCGACGGCAGGCCGACCGGCAGGTCGCTCAGCACCGCGTTTTCCGGCAGCGCATTCGGCAGATTGGCGGCTTCGACCTCAACGCCCACCAGCAGACGCAGGGCGTTTTTGTCCTGCTGCACCAGCGCTTCCAGTTGCGCCACATCGGCGCGCGCCTGTTCGGTCAGGGTCTGCTCCTGACGCAGGCCCAGCGCATCGGTGGCCCCAAGGTCAAAGCGCTTTTGCGTCAGCGACAGGCTCTCTTCGCGCAGACGCAGGGTTTCACGCGACAGGCGCAACTGCTCCTGATCGGCGCCCAGCGTCAGCCACGCGGTCGCCACGGACGAGATCAGCGACAGCTTGGCCGCCTTCTGGTTTTCGGCCGAGGCGAAATAGGTGTTGAGCGCGGCATTGCTCAAAGAGCGCACCCGCCCGAACAGGTCGAGTTCCCAGGAGGCCCCAATGTCGGCGCTATAGGACTCGGTGTCCGTACCAGTGCCGGTATCCCCGCGGCGGCCGCTGACCGTGCCATTGACGCCAGGGAACAGGCTGGCGCGCTGCACGCTGTACTGGGCGCGCACGCGCTCGGCATTCAGCGTGGCGATGCGCAGGTCGCGGTTATTGACCAGCGCCTCGTAGATGACGCTTTGCAGGCGCGGATCAAGGAAGACCTTCTGCCACGGCAGGGTTTCCGCCGACTCTCCCTGCGCCGTGGCGAGCGTCGGGAACTGATCGGCGACCGGCAGGGTACCGCGCTCATATTTCGGAGCCAGCGTACAGGCGCTGAGGACCAGAGCCGTGGCCGGAAGCATCAGACCGAGTTTAAACGAGCTTTTCATAAGAGCACTTTCCGAAAAGTGTGACGCACTTTTCGGATTAAAAGTGCGTCAAATCAAAAATACAGAGCGCCGATCTGATGAAATCAGATCGGCAAGGCTCTAGTGGTCCTCACGGTTGTGACGCGACTGTTCCAGCGCCGCCAGAGCTTCGCGCTCCGCCGCCAGAGTCTTAAGGTGCTTTTCGTCCGCCTTGAACATCTTTTCAATGATGACAAAGAAAAGCGGGATAAAGAACACCGCCAGGAAGGTGGCCGACAGGATACCGCCGACCAGACCCGTACCGATGGCGTTCTGGCTACCCGACCCCGCGCCATTGGCGAAGAACAGCGGCAGGATGCCGAAGGTGAAGGCCATCGAGGTCATGATGATCGGGCGCAGGCGGACGCGGGCGGCCTGAAGCGTTGCCTCAATAAGACCCATGCCGTTTTCGTGGTTGTGCTTGGCAAACTCGACGATCAGGATGGCGTTCTTGGCCGACAGACCGATGATGGTCAGCAGCGCTACCTGAAGATAGATGTCGTTCGACAGGCCGCGCAGCAGGGTGGCAATCAGCGCCCCCAGCACACCTAGCGGGATAACCATGACGATGGCCACCGGGATCGACCAGCTCTCATACAGGGCGGCCAGCAGAATGAAGACGACGAAGATCGACAGGGCGTAGAGCATCGGCGCTTCGGCCCCTGACGCCTTCTCCTGAAGCGACAGGCCGGTCCATTCATAGCTGATGCCGGGGGGCAGTTGCGCGATGATCTTCTCCATCTCGGCCATGGCCTGACCCGACGACTTGCCCGGCGCAGCCATACCCTGAATATTCATCGACGGCGCACCGTTATAGCGTTCCAGTCGCGGCGAGCCATAGGCCCAGTGTGCGGTCGTGAAGGCCGACAAAGGCACCATCTGACCCTGAGTATTACGCACATACCACTGGTTCAGATCCTCCGGCTTCATGCGGAAGGGCGCATCGGCCTGCACATAGACCTTCTTGACGCGGTTGCGGTCGATAAAGTCGTTGACATAGGCCCCGCCCATAGCGGTCGAAAGCGTGGCATTGACATCGCTGAGGCTCACGCCCATCGACCCGGCGGCGACCTGATCGATGTCGAGCTTCAGTTCCGGCGTGTCTTCCATGCCGTTGGGACGCACGGCCATCAGCGACGGGTTCTGCGCCGCCATACCCAGCACCTGATTACGGGCATTGAGCAGGGCTTCGTGGCCCAGACCCCCGACGTCCTTCAGCTGAAGGTCGAAACCTGACGAGTTGCCGAGTTCGGACACTGCGGGCGGCACGATGGCAAAGGCCATGGCGTCACGGAACTGGCTGAAGGCACCCATGGCGCGCCCGGCGACAGCGGGGGCTTTCAGGTCCGGCGATTTGCGCTCCTCAAAGGGTTTGAGGCGGACGAAGGCCATACCGGCATTTTGCCCCACACCGGCGAAAGAGAAGCCGCTGACCGTAAAGTTCGATTCCACGGCCGGGTCCTTGGCAAAGTGCGCGGCGACCTGATCCATGACCTGACCGGTACGCTCATCCGTGGCCCCCGGCGGCAATTGCACCAGCGAGAACATGATGCCCTGATCCTCTTCCGGCAGGAAGGAGGTCGGGATACGGGTGAACAGGAAGGCCATCAGGCCGACGATCACCGCGAAGACAATCATGTAGCGACCGCCCTGCCCCAGAATCTTGCCCACCGTGTTGCGGTAGCCATTGGCCATGCGGTCAAAGTTGCGGTTGAACCAGCCGAAAAAGCCCTTCTTGTCCTGATGTTCGGCATCAGAGGCTTTCAGAAGCGTGGCACACAGGGCCGGCGTCAGTATCAGGGCGACGACCACCGACAGGACCATGGCCGAAACGATGGTGATCGAGAACTGACGATAGATGACGCCCTGCGACCCGCCGAAGAAGGCCATGGGGATGAACACCGCCGACAGGACCAGCGCAATGCCGATCAGCGCCCCGGTGATTTCTTCCATCGACTTGATAGTGGCCGCCATGGGCGGCAGCTTTTCCTCGTGCATGACGCGCTCGACGTTTTCGACCACGACGATAGCGTCATCGACCAGCAGACCGATAGCCAGCACAAGCCCGAACAGGGTCAGGGTATTGATCGAATAGCCAAAGGCCGCCAGCACCCCAAACGTCCCCAGCAACACCACCGGCACCGCGATGGTCGGGATAATGGTGGCGCGCCAGTTTTGCAGGAACAGGAACATGACGACGAAGACGAGCACCACGGCTTCGATCAGGGTCTTCACGACCTCATGGATCGACAGCTCGATAAACGGCGTCGTGTCGAACGGCACCACATAGCGGTAACCCTTGGGGAAGTTCTTTTCCAGTTCGGCCATCTTGGCCTTCACCGCATTGGCGGTGTTGAGCGCATTGGCCCCGGTGGCCAGGCTGATGGCGACACCGGTCGCCTCACGGCCGTTGAACTTCACCGTCCCGGTATATTGCTGGGCCCCCAGCTCGACGCGCGCCACATCCTCCAGCTTCACCACGGCCCCGCCGGAGGTGTTTTTGAGGATGATGTTGCGGAACTGCTCGATGCGGGTGAGGCGCGACTGCGCCGTGATGGTGGCGTTGAGCACGGTGCCCTTGACGGCCGGCAGACCGCCCAGTTGCCCGGCGGAGACCTGCGTGTTCTGGGCGCGGATGGCGTTCATCACGTCGGTCGGCGTCAGGCTGTAGCTGGTCAGCTTGGCCGGATCGAGCCAGATACGCATGGCGTACTGGGCCCCGAAGTTCTGGATGGTGCCGACGCCATCGACGCGGCTGAGCTGATCGACCAGAGTCGAGGACATGTAGTCGCCAAGGTCATAGCCGGAAACGCTGGGGTCTTCCGCATACAGACCGACCACCATCAGGAAGCTGGAGGTAGCCTTGGCCACCGTCAGGCCCTGCTGCTGCACCTCCTGCGGCAGGAGCGGCGTGGCCGATTGCAGCTTGTTCTGCACCTGAACCTGCGCGATGTCCGGATCGGTTCCCGCCTTGAAGGTCAGGGTGATCGAGGCGGCCCCGCTCGAATCCGAGGTCGAGTTCATGTACAAAAGACCGTCAATGCCCTTCATCTGCTGCTCGACGATCTGGGTGACCGAGTCTTCGACGGTCTTGGCCGAAGCGCCCGGATAGAAGGCGCTGACCGACACCTGCGGCAGGGCGATCTGCGGATACTGGGCGATCGGCAGGTTGGCGATGGACAGAAGGCCCGCCATCATGATGACGATGGCCACCACCCAGGCAAAGATCGGTCTGTGGATAAAGAAACGCGAGATCATGACGATGCCTTTGCAGGAACGGATGCAGTCAGATGGAGGTCTGGCAGATAGAGGTCTGGGGCTGACGACGGACACACTTCGGGCGTCGCGTCATCAGCCATGAATTAAAACGCTTGATTTACTTGGCTTTTTGCGCAGGCGCCGCAGCCGCAGGGGCTTCCTTGGCCGCACCGACGCTGACGGGTTTGACCGGGGCTTCGGGGCGAATTTTCTGAAGACCTTCGACGATGACCTTGTCACCGGCTTGCAGACCTTCGGTCACCAGCCACTTGTCACCGACCGTCTGCGCCACCTTGATCGGGCGCATCTCAGCCTTGCTGTCCTTCGACACCACCATGACCGTGGCATTGCCCTTCGGATCGCGCGTCACCGCCGGCTGCGGCACCAGAATGCCGTTGCCGACCACGCCCGACACGATGCGCGCCTTGGCATACATGCCCGGCAGCAGGACGCCGTTGGGGTTGGGGAACAGGGCGCGCAGCGTCACCGTACCGGTCGATTCATCGACGCTGACGTCGGAGAATTGCAGCTTGCCCTTGATCGGATAGACCGTGCCGTCTTCGAGGACCAGCTCGACATCCGCCGTGGCGGCCTCACCGATCTGACCCGCCGCCACGGCGCGCTTCAGCGCCATCAGCTCGGTCACCGACTGATTGATGTCGAGATAGATATTGTCGATATTCTGGATGCGCGTCAGCTCGGTGGCCTGCGCCGCCGTGACCAGAGCGCCTGGCGTGACGTTCGACTTGCCGATACGGCCCGAAATCGGTGCCATGACCCTGGTGTAGCCGACATTGATGCCAGCGGTTTGCAGCGCGGCCTGACCGGCAGCGACGGTCGCCCTGGCCTGAGCGTACTGCGCCTGTGCGTCGTCATTGTCCTGCCTGGACACGGCATTGATCTTGACCAGCTCGGCATAGCGTTCGGCCTTGAGGCGTGCCGCCGTCAGATTGGCTTCGGCCTGAGCGACAGTGGCCTGCGCCTGAGCGTAGGACGCCTGAAACGGCGCGGCGTCGATCTGATACAGCGGCTGACCCGCCTTGACGTAGCTGCCTTCGGTGAACAGGCGGGCCTTGACGATGCCGCTGACCTGCGGGCGCACTTCCGACAGCAGATAGGCCGAGGTGCGGCCTGACAACTCGGTCGTCAGATTGACCGGCTCAGAGGCCACGACGACGATACCCACTTCGGTCGGCCCGCCCATGCCCATGCCGCCCGCCCCGGGGCCGCCTTCCTTCTTGCCGCAGGCCGTGAGGGTGAGGCCAAGCGCCAGCACCACCGCTGCGGATTTCATAAAGGGAAATTGCGATCTCATGCGGGTTCTCTCCGGAACGAAATGTCAGTCACTTGTAAATGCCGCCTTATACGTCGGCGCAGATCAAAGTGTGCAACGCAAAACACGCCCTACACCTGTCGCACGAATGTGCAAGAAAGTGTCAGCACGAAATGAGAGTGAACGATCATTCTCATTTTTTCTGGCATTACGCGGCTTTTTGGTGTATGTCAAGCGCAGAGATAATATTAAAAAATGTTAACCCCTTATCCACGAAGGGTTTGCCACCGCGGATGACCAGTACAGCTTTGAAGTCCCCTCATAATACTACCCCTATTCTGCCCCGTGCGCGTCAAAGCCGCGAGGAGCGACGCCAGCAGATTCTGGACGCCACATTGCGCTGCGTCAGACGCTCCGGTTTTCATGGCGCCTCCATGGCCGACATCGCCGCCGAAGCGAAGATGAGTGTCGGCGTTATCTATCGCTACTTTGCGAATAAAGAAGCCATTATTGAAGCCATCGTCGCCAGCGATCTGGCCGAAATGCGCGCCAAGTTCGCCGAATGGGACGACACGCCGGACGATCAGTTGCTGGATACCCTTCTCAACACCATCGACTTCGCACTGGACCACAAATACGGCCCGGACAAAAGCGCGCTGGCGCTCGAAGTGCTAGCCGAAGCCGCACGCAATCCGCGCGTCGCCGCCATTGTGCAGGCCGCCGATGTGCAGGAACGCGAACTGGGCCGCAGCCTCTGTGATCGCCTCAATCCGGGGTGTGACCGCCGGCGTCTGGACGCGCGCGGTGAAATCATCAGCATGTTGTTCGACGGCATGATGATCCGCGCCATCACCCATCCGGACATCGACCGTGAGGCCCTCGCCAACGATTTACGCGAGGTGATGAAGGTGCTGTTCATCCTGAAATAGGCCGGCTGCAGGCACGGCAAGATAGCACCATAAACAGCTTTTATCCGCCGCCGCCCCCACGGTTAACCCTCCATTAAAAAACGAAGCGTTACTGGACGTTCAGTTCAGAAAACGAGTCGGCTCAGACAGGTGCCGGCAAGAGGTGGGGGCGACTATGCTTGAGCGTTTGGGCATCCGGTTAGGCGTGGGCTGGCGCGACGGGCTGATCGCCGGGGGCGCTCTGTTTGCCGCCGCTGCCGTCACCGGTCTGGCGGTCTATCTCACCGCTTCGTCTGCGCTGAAAAACGAGGTGCGCACCAATCTGATGCGCGTCGCCGTCAGCGCGGCGCAGCTGACCGACATCACCGCCCACGCCCGCATCACCCGCCCGGAAGATCAGGGTAATGCCGATTATGAGCACGTGCGCGCCCCCTATTTCGCCCTGTTGCGCGGCAATCCCGATCTCGCCTACATCTACACCATGGTCCGGGTGGACGGTAAGACCCACTTCATCATGGACGCCTCCATCCCCAAGCCGGGCGAAGCCGTCGTGCCGACGGGCGTGATGGAAACCTATGAGAACAGCACGCCTGTGCTGGAAAAGGCTTTTGAAACCCAGGCCCCGCAGGTCGAGGCCGACACCTATACAGACAAATGGGGCACCTTCCTGTCGGGCTATGCGCCGCTGGTGGACAAGGGCCGCTTTGTCGGCCTGGTCGGCGTCGATATCCGCGTGGACGCCTATCTGAAACGGCTGGAGGGCATCCGCAATGCGCTGCTGACCGGTCTGGGCGTCGCCGCCCTGGCAGCCATTGCTGCCGGGCTGATCGTCGGGCGTCACCGCCACGCCGCTGAGCGTGTGCGTCAGGAAAACGCCGCCCGCTCGCAGCAATTGCAGGCCATGGAGCACGACCGGCTGCGCGCCGAACATGAGGCGCTTCAGGCCGAAGCTAGCCGCCGTGCCGCCATGTCAGACGCTGCCGCGGCCTTTGAACAGACCGCCTGCCGCATTCTCGACCGGGTGAAGCAGTCGGTCGGCGGTCTGCACGAACGCGCCGCCGATGTCTCGGAAATCGCCATCCGTACCCGCGAAGGCGTCGAAACCGCCGCCACGGCGACGCGCAATACGCAGGAGCGCGCCCGGCACGTCTCCGAAGCCGCGCAGGCCCTCAGCCTCGCCATCCGCGATATCGCCGAACGCAGCGCCCGCTCCGACGCCATCGCCCACGAAGCGGCGCACCGCTCCGCCGACGCGGCGGCCAAGCTCGACTCGCTGTCGGCCCGGTCGGCACAGATCACCGATATTATCAGCCTGATCGACGACGTGGCGTCCCAGATCAATCTGCTGGCGCTCAACGCCACCATCGAATCGGCGCGCGCCGGAGACGCCGGCAAGGGCTTTGCGGTCGTCGCCTCAGAGGTCAAGATCCTCTCCGGCCGCGTCGCCGAAGCCACCCGCCGCATCACCACCCAGATTCAGGACATCCAGTCGGCGACGCGTGAGACCGTGGACAGCGTCGGGGCCATCCGCAGCATCATCGAAGACATGGGCCGCACGGCTCAGGACGTCGCTCAGGCCGTCGAGGCGCAGACGGGCCTCACCGCCCGCATCGGCGAAACCATCGAACAGACCGCCGCCGACGCGCAGGCAGTGGGTCGCACCCTGCAACAGGTGCACCGTTCGGCCGACGAAACCGATCAGACCGCCGCCTGCGTCAGCGAAGAATCGGCGCATCTGGCCGAAGAAACCGCACGCCTCAACGGCGCCGTGGACAGCTTCCTGCGCGCGGTGCGCGCCGCTTAAGGCAATCCACGGTCGGCGACCTTCACACAAGTGTCACAAAACTGTTGTAATGCCGCGTCAGCTTCACAGCACCGCCTGCCGTTTACCCTTGCGTCATATTTGTTTAACGCAGCGGTGCTTTACCGGTGGTTGGATTCGGATACGAGTTTCCCCCCGGAAACGTGTTCGTCGGATCATCGGAGACGAGTAGATGTTCAAACCCTTCGCCCTGGCGCTTGGCGCGCTGCTGATGCTGACCGCGTGCTCGGATAAGGGTGCCACGACGGCTGAGGGCAAGGACGCGCCGGCGGCGGGCGACATCACTGGCGCAGGTTCGACCTTTTTCGCGCCGCTGGGGGCCAAGTGGGCCGAAACCTATAAGGACACCACCGGCGTCCGCCTGAATTATCAGTCGATTGGCTCCGGCGGCGGCGTGCGTCAGATCAAGGTCAAGACGGTCGATTTCGGTGCCACGGACAAGCCGGTAAAGCCCGCCGACCTCGACGAAACCGGCCTGCTGCAATTCCCCATCGTGATGGGCGGCATCGTACCCATCGTCAACCTGCCCGACGTCAAGAGCGGTCAGATGAACCTGACCGGCCCGCTGCTGGCCGATATCTATATGGGCAAGGTCAAGCGCTGGGACGACCCGGCCATCCGCGCCCTCAATCCGGGCCTGAAACTGCCGCACCTGCCCATCACGGTCATTCACCGTGCCGACGGGTCGGGCACCACCTTCCTCTTCTCCAACTATCTGGCCAAGGTCAGCCCGACGTGGAAGGCAGAGGTCGGGGCCGCCGACGCGCTGGAATGGCCCGCAGGCCTTGGGGGTAAGGGCAATGAGGGCGTCTCCGCCTTCGTCAAGCAGACTCTTGGCTCCATCGGCTATGTCGAATTCGCCGTCGCCGCGCGCACCGGCACCGCTGTCGCCAATATGCGCAACCACGACGGCCACATGATCGCCCCGTCCATCGAAGCCTTTGCCGCAGCAGCGGCTGGCGCCGACTGGGCCAACGCGCCGGGCAACCAGCTTCTGCTGCTCGATCAGCCGGGGGCTCAGGCGTGGCCGATCACCGGCACCGTCTTCATCGTCATGCACAAGAAGCAGGACAAGCCGGCCAGCGGCCGCGCCGCCCTCACCTTCTTCGACTGGGCCTATACCAATGGCGACGCGCTGGCGACCAGGATGCACTACGTCCCCCTGCCCCCTGAGGTGAAGCAGATGATGCGCGCCCAGTGGTCGCAGATCACCGGTCCGGACGGTAAGCCGGTCTATGCCCCGGCCACCCCCGCGCCCGCCGTGGCGGCCTCTGCCGCCTCCGCTCAGTAAGCTTATGGAAACCCCGATGTCTCTTCAGAGCGCCCGCCACCCTGATCCCGTTGACCCGATCTTCCGCGGCCTCGCCTTCGCGGCGGCGACGACCCTGCTCCTGACTCTGGGCGGCCTGATCGTCGCCCTGATGATCGGCGGCTGGCCCGCCATCTCCAAGTTCGGCTTCGGCTTCCTGACCTCCAGCACCTGGAACCCGGTCACCGAGGTTTATGGGGCCGCCGGTCCCATCGTCGGCACGCTGATCACCGCGGTGCTGTCTCTGGCCATTGCCCTGCCCATCGCCGTCTGCGTCTCGGTCTTCCTGACCCAGTATTGCCCCAAGGCCATCGCCCAGCCGGTTTCGACCGCCATTGAGCTTCTGGCCGGTATCCCCTCCATCGTCTATGGCATGTGGGGCCTGTTCGTCTTCGCGCCGTGGTTTGCACGCACGGTGCAGTTGCCCATCCTGACCAGCCTCGACCCGGAAAGCTTCTGGGGCAAGCTGCTGGCCGGTGTGCCCAACGGCGCCAATATCTTCACGGCCTCCATCGTGCTGGCCATCATGATCCTGCCCTATATGTCGGCGGTCTTCCGTGAGCTGTTCCGCTCGATCCCGCCGCAGGTGCGCGAAGCCGCCTTCGGCCTCGGCTGCACCTCCTACGAAGTGGTGGGCTCGGTCCTGATCCCCTACGTCAAGAAGGGCATGATCGGCGTGGTCATGCTGGGCTTCGGCCGCGCTCTGGGTGAGACCATGGCCGTCACCTTCATCATCGGCAATTCACACCGCTTCCCGGACTCGCTGTTCGCGTCGGGCTCGACGCTCGCCTCGACCATCGCCAATGAGTTCAACGAAGCCTCGGGCGTCCACCTTGCCTCGCTGATCGCGCTGGGTCTGGTGCTGTTCCTGATTACCTTCACCGTTCTGGCCATCGCCAGGGCGCTCCTGTCCTCGCAGCGTTACTAAGGGAGGAAAGAGCATGGATCGCGCCCTTCGCCGCAAATTCGCCAATCAGGCCTTCGTCGTCATCTGTACCGGGGCCGCGCTGGTCGCGCTCGGTGCGCTGGCCCTGATCATGTTCTCGCTGCTGACCAAGGGCGTCGGCGGGGTGGACCTGATGCTTTTCACCGCCGACACCCCGGCCCCCGACTCGCCGGGCGGCCTGCGCAACGCCATCATCGGCTCGATCCTGATGTGCGGCGTCGCCATGATGATCGCCGTGGTCATCGGCGTGCTGGCCGGGACGTGGCTGGCCGAAATCGGCGGCGATACCCCCTATGGCCACGTCGTGCGGTTCCTCAATGACGTGCTGCTGTCGGCCCCGTCCATCCTGATCGGCCTGTTTGTCTACTGGTGGGTCGTGGTACCCATGGGCGGCTTCTCCGGCTGGGCCGGGGCGATTGCGCTCGGCATCCTCGCCACCCCCATCGTGACGCGCACCACCGAAGACATCCTGAACCTTCAGCCCAATGCCCTGCGCGAAGCCGGCATGGCGCTGGGGGCCTCGCAGTGGGTCACGGTGCGCAGCATCATCTGGAAGGCGGCCGGGGCCGGCATGCTGACCGGCGGTCTGCTGGGCTTTGCCCGTATCTCAGGTGAAACCGCGCCGCTGCTGTTTACCGCTCTCAACAACCAGTTCCTGAGCTTCGATATGTCGAAGCCCTTCGCCAGCCTGCCGGGCGCCATCTATCCCTTCGCCATGAGCCCCTACGAGACGTGGAACACCCTCGCCTGGGCCGGGGCGCTGCTGATTACGCTGGCCGTTCTGGGCGTCAACATTCTGGGGCGCTGGCTCGCCCGCGACAAAGATCACAAGTAAGGCTCCGCCATGTCCGACACCGATTTCCAAAGCGTCATCACCCCGCCCCCGGCCGATCAGCTTGTGCTGGAAACGCGGAACCTCAACTTCTATTACGGCAGCAATCAGTCGCTGTTCGGCGTCTCCATGCCGGTCAAGCGCAACGGTATCACCGCCCTGATCGGTCCGTCGGGTTGCGGCAAGTCCACCCTGCTGCGCACCATGAACCGCATCTATGACCTCTATCCGGGTCAGCGCGCCGAAGGCGAAATTCTGGTCGATGGTGAGAATATTCTGGGCCCCAAGGTCGATGTGACGGCGCTTCGCGCCCGCGTCGGCATGGTGTTCCAGAAGCCGACCCCCTTCCCCATGTCGATTTACGACAATGTGGCCTTTGGCGTGAAGCTGTACCACAAGAAGTCGAAGTCGCAGATGGATGAGGTGGTCGAGAAGGCCCTGCGCCGCGCCGCCCTGTGGGACGAGGTGAAGGACAAGCTGCAAAAGTCCGGCCTGTCGCTTTCGGGCGGTCAGCAGCAGCGTCTGTGCGTCGCCCGCGGCATCGCGGTCGAGCCGGAAATCCTGCTGCTCGACGAACCGGCCTCGGCGCTTGACCCCATCTCGACGGCCAAGCTGGAAGACACGCTCGAAGAGCTGAAGCGCGACCTGACCATCATCATCGTGACCCACAACCTGCAACAGGCGGCGCGCCTGTCGGACTATACGGGCTTCATGTATCTGGGCAAGATGGTCGAATACGGCCCGACCGAAGAGCTGTTCGTCAAGCCAAAGGTCGAGCGCACCTCCGACTATATCGGCGGCCGGTTCGGTTAAGCTTCAAAGGCGGCGGGCAGGTCGCGGGCGGCGTTCAGTACCCGTACCAGCTCAATCCCCTGTTCTACAGGACGATAATACAGCACATAGGGCCGGATCGGAAAGCTGCGCAGCTCGGCGTAGAGTTCCGGTCGGGGCCGCCCCATGTCGGGATGCAAAGACAACTTTCTCAGCGTTTCAGCGATGCGATCAAGCATCTTATCCGCGGCGTCAGGACGATCTTTGGCAATATAGAGCCACAGGGCCTCGAGATCGTCTTCCGCCCGTGCTGTCTTAAGAATCCGGTTCATCCCGCTCTGGTACGACCCTTTGCCTTGATGGCTTCAATATCCAGCTCCCCCGCTGAACCGCTGTCGATGCCTTCACGGATGGCCTCGCGCAACGCCTCCAGCTTCGCCGCCTGAAGCCGGTCATTGGCCTCCATCAGGCGCAGCGCATCGCGGATCACTTCGCTGGCATTATTATACAGGCCGCCTGCGACCTTCTCACGCACCATATCTTCGAGACGCGGCGTCAGGTTTACATTCAGGGTCATGGCGTATCTCCTGAATAAAGGATACGCCCACCCCCAAAATTGTCAATCTTTGACAGTTTTAGAGCGGAATGATTTCTACTGGAATCATTCCGCTCAAGCCGCCATTGAGGCGGCGGCCAAGGTGGCGCAGCCCGTACCCGGCGAGGGGCCAAACAAAAATCTAGATCATTATGTTTCTACCAGAAAACATAATGATCTAGGCGGGCACCAGACACTGCGGGCCGATTTCACGGATCGACTTGACGCCGGTGAGCGCCATGGCAACGCGCATTTCCTTCTCAAACAGGCTGAGCAGGTTGGTCACCCCCGCCTCCCCCCCGGCGGCCAGCGCATAGACAAAGGCCCGCCCCAGCAGCACCCCGTCGGCCCCCAGCGCGATCATGCGCACCACATCGAGGCCCGTGCGGATACCGGAGTCGGCCAGTATGGTCAGATCGCCCTTGACGGCCTCGGCAATGGCCGGCAAGGCCCTTGCCGACGACAGCACGCCATCGAGCTGCCGCCCGCCGTGGTTGGACACCACAATGCCATCAGCGCCGAAGCTGACCGCGTCCTTGGCATCTTCCGGGTCGAGTATGCCCTTGATGACCATGGGCCCCTTCCAGAAGTCTCTGATCCACTCCAGATCCTTCCACGAGATCGACGGGTCGAAATTGGCCCCCAGCCAGCCGATATAGTCGGCCAGACCCGTGGCCTTACCGAGATATTTCGACACATTGCCGAGGTCGTGCGGCGTCCCCATCAGGCCGACATCAAAGGCCCAGTGCGGGTGCGTCACCGCCTGCCACAGGCGGCGAATTTCGGCGTTTGGCCCGCTCATGCCCGAATGAGCGTCGCGGTAGCGCGCCCCCGGCACCGGCATATCGACGGTAAAGACCAGCGTGCGGATACCGGCCGCCCAGGCGCGTTCCAGCGCGTTCTTCATGAAGCCGCGATCTTTCAGCACATAAAGCTGAAACCAGATCGGCTTGTCGCACCTGCCCTGCACCTCCTCGATGGGGCAGACGCTGACGGTCGAAAGCGTCAGGTTGATGCCGGCCTTTTGCGCTGCGCGCGCCGCCTGCACCTCACCGCGACGGGCATACATGCCGGTCAGGCCGACGGGGGCCAGAGCGATAGGCATGGACAGCTTTTCGCCCAGCAGCTCGGTCTCCAGACTGAGCGACGACACGTCCTTCAGCACCCGCTGGCGCAGGGCCACGTCACCCAGGTCCGACACATTGCGCGCCAGCGTGCGCTCGGCATAGGCCCCGCCGTCGATATAGTGAAACAGGAAGGGCGGCAGCCGACGCCGGGCGGCTTCGCGGTAATCGGTCGAGGCGGAGATGATCATGGCAGACTCAGCAACAGCAGGCGGAACGCAAAGGATGGAAAAGCAATGTCTGTTGCTCTAGCATGGGGCCAAGCCTGATGACAATGCGTGGACAATCCCATTCAATCATCATGGATCAAAATTAATCATCCGCCCTTTTACTCAGGAAATGCCATGTCCGCTGCCTCGATGTTCGACCTCTCCGGAAAAACTGTGCTGATCACCGGGGCCAATCGCGGTCTGGGTCAGGGCATGGCGCTGGCTCTGGCCGAAGCCGGGGCGAATATCTGCGCCGTGGGCTCGTCGGGAGCGGACACCACCGCCGAAAAGGTGACGGCCCTGGGTCGCCGGTTTCACTTCATCCGCGCCGATCTTACCTCCATTTCGCCCATAGAGGATATTGTCGCCGAAACTTTGAACGTCATGGGCGGGCTCGACATCCTCGTCAACAATGCCGGGTCGATCCGCCGCGGCGACGTCACGGAATTCACCGAAGAAGACTGGGACGCGGTGATGAACCTCAACCTGAAGACCTTGTTTTTCCTGTGTCAGGCCGCCGGCCGCCACATGATCGCGCAGGGCCACGGCAAGATCATCAATACGGCTTCCCTCCTGTCGTTTCAGGGCGGCATCCGCGTCCCCTCCTATACGGCCTCAAAGTCGGGCGTAGCGGGCATTACGCGGCTTCTGGCCAACGAATGGGCAGCGAAAGGCATCAATGTCAACGCGATCGCACCGGGCTATATGGCCACGGAACTGACCGAAGGGCTGCAAAACGACCCCGAACGCGCCAAGGCAATTCTGGACCGGATTCCCGCCGCGCGCTGGGGCACGCCAGAAGATTTGGGCGGCGCGACGGTTTTTTTGGCCTCCCGCGTGTCAAATTACGTAAACGGAGTTATTATCCCCGTCGATGGGGGCTGGCTGGCGCGCTAATGCGTCTGCTCCGGCCCCGTCCGAACCCCTTGAGGAGACAATGACCACAGAGACTCTTTCGACCACCGCGCCGCTCAAGATGGCCGATATCGCCCGCATGGCCGGCGTTTCGGTGTCCACCGTTTCGCGGGCCCTGGCCGGAAGCCCCCTGATCCCCAAGCCGCTGCGTGACAAGATCGCGGCGATTGCCGAGGAACATGGCTACGTCGTCAATCAGGCCGCCCGTAATCTCCGTCTGAAGCGCACCCGCACCATCGGCCTCGTCCTGCCCGACGACGGCGACCGCAAGCTGCGCGACCCGCACCTGCTCAGCATGATGGGCGCCCTCACCCAGGCCGTTTTCAAGCGCGGCTATGAATTGCTGGTGCTCAAGACCCCGGCCAAGCGTCAGGGCGCGCTGAAAGACCTCGTGCGCTCGCAGCGCTTTGACGGCATGCTGGTGCTGCCCGACACCGCCGCACAGGATCAGCACGAAGCCTTAAGCGACCTCGCCCGCTACTACGCGCCGCTGGTCGTCTGGGGCCGCCTGCCGGACCAGAGCTATTGCGGCGTCGAAGCCTCGACCGCAACAGACGAAAACGCCGAGGAGATGGTCGATCTGCTGTTCCAGCGCCTCAGCGAAGACGAAAAAGCCAAGGCAGCGAAATAGTCTCCGTTCCCCCGATAGCGTCGGGGGTTCAGTGACCATTCAAGATAAGAGAATGCCCTCCGGATCGCTCCGGAGGGCATTCTTGTTTGGTAAAAGGCCGTCCGGCGAACCGGGCGGCCTCTTTTTTAGAACTGCGTCGAAAGGCTGACCGAGACGGACGTGCCCGGATCGTAGCGATCGACATAGACGCGCTTGTCGTTGATGGTCTGATATTCCTTGTACTCGGTGCCCGTCAGGTTACGGGCCTCAAGCTGGAAGTTCAGGCCGCGGCCAAAGGCGTCGAAGCCCTTGCGCCACACGAAATCGACCTGCGTGCCCGGCTCCTGCATGATGTCGGGGTCGCCGACAATGCCCGAACCGCGGACCGAGATACGCTCGCTGACATAGGTGAGCAGCAGGGTGGCCTGCGACTTGGCTTCGGTGTCTTCCCAGCCGAACTGCACGTTGGCGAGGTGGTCGGACTGACCTTGCAGCTTGGAGCCGTCCTTGATGTACAGGCTGGCTTCGACCGGCTGGAAGGTGGTGCGGCTGAAGGCGATCTTGTCGCCGGCCTTCACCTTCACGCTGGAGTCGGTGAAGGTGTAGTTGGCCTGCACCAGCCACTGCTTGCTCTCGAAGAAGGCGCCCTTGATCGGGCTCTCGAACAGGCCCTTATAGTCCACTTCGAAGCCCTGGATATTGGCTTCCGGGGCGTTGACGAAGGTCTGCTGGAGCTGGGTGCCGGTCGAAATGGTTTCGACAGGCTTGTCGAGCGTCTTGTGGAACAGGCCGGCGGTCACGTATTCGCCCGCGCCGTAGTACCACTCATAACGGGCATCGAGGTTGGTGATCTCGGTGTCCTTCAGCAGCGGGTTACCCGTGTAGGAGCGGTCGCTGTCGGCTTCGCGGAAGGTCGGCTCGGCCAGTTCGCGGAACTGCGGACGGCCGATCGTCTTGGACGCGCCGAAGCGCAGCTGCATGTCGTCCTTGAAGTTCCAGGTCACCGTACCCGACGGCAGGAGGTAGGTCTCCTTGATCTGGGTCGCGGCACGCTCCGGCTTGGTGTTCGTCTGATAGAGGTAACGCAGGTCGTTACGCTCCTTGCCGATTTCGTAGCGCAGACCGGCGGCGACGCGAACCAGCGGAATGACTTCCAGATCGGTCTTCACGTAGTAGGACGAGACGAACAGGCCGCCCTTATAGGCTTGCGGCGAGTCCGAACCGGTTTCCCACAGTTGCAGGAAGTCCGGGCGGATATTGTAGTCGGAGAAGAGGTAATCGACGCGGGTATATTTGGCCAGCGAGTCGTTCACCGACTTGAACTCAAAGGCGCGGCGCTGATAGTCGCGCTGGTTGTCGAGCACCGAGACGCCCGCCATCAGCTTGCCATCGCGCCCTTCACCGAGGCTGTAGTCCCAGGTCAGGTTGGCACCCAGATACTTGGCCACATCCTTCAGGTTCGAGAAGGCCGTTTCGTTGCCACCGCCGTTACGCAGGTCGGTGAAATAGAGACCCTTGGTCGCCGCATTCGACTCATCAAGCTGATAGTTGATGAACTTGTCATACGGCGTATCGCGCACCGTCACGGCGTAGGAGGCCGTCCAGTCGAGCACCAGCTTCGGCGTCAGGGCGTGTGTGCCGGTCAGCTGGCTGAGGCCCAGCTCGCGCTGATACCAGCCGGTGCGGTCCTTGCGGTAGAAGAAGCCGTTGGAATTGAAGCCGTCACGCGTCGAAGCGAACTTCGTCGCCTTGCGGATATACATGCCGGTCCACTTCAGGGTGTGGGCACCGCGCGTATAGCCGAGCGACAGCAGGCTGTTCAGCGAAACATTGTTGGCCGAGTTCGTATAGTCGTCCTCGTAGTGGATGCCGTTCTTGACCGACCAGCTGTTGGAGAAGTCGGCCACGGCGACGACGCCGAACTTGCCACCCAGAACGTCATAGGTCTGACCGGCGCTGCCGTTCACACTGAAGTTCGGGGTCGGACGACCGATTTGCAGCAGGTTGAGGTCGGCATTGGTGAAGGAATGACCGATCTTTTGCAGTTCGTTGGTCGCGCCCGTGCCCGTCGCCGGGTAGTTGTTCGGATTGACCAGCTTGCCCTTGGCCAGCGCATCGCGCAGCGGATCGGGCAGGCTGCGGGCACCGTCATCATAACCCAGCCAGTCGGTGGCCGAACCGAAATAGGTGACGGTCTTCTTGCCGGTCGTTTCGCTGTTGTAACCGGTGCCGATGCCGAGGTTCAGGAAGTTGTCGCGCGGCAGGGCCACGGTCTGAAGATCGACGACACCGCCGCCGAATTCACCCGGATATTCCGCCGAATAGGTCTTTTGCACCGAGACGCGGCCCAGAAGCGACGCCGGGAACAGGTCGAGCGGCACAACGCGTTGCAGCGGCTCCGGCGACGGCAGGGGCGCGCCGTTGAGCAGGGCCGAGGAATAGCGCTCGCCCAGACCACGCACATAAATGAATTTGCCTTCGACCAGCGACAGGCCCGCGACGCGCGTCAGGGCCGTGGCGGCGTTATCGTCGCCGGTGCGCTTGAGGTCTTCGGTGGTCAGGATCGAGGTGACTTCGGCCGTGCGACGCATGGTCTTGGGCAGGTTTTTGCCGCGAACGACGACTTCGGTGACTTCGTTGGCCGGGCTGGCGTTGGAATCGCCGGTGGCGGCTTCCGCCGGCTGGTCGGCAGCGGTCTGAGTCTGGTCTTGCGCCACGGCAGCGTTCACCGCTGC
>NZ_JAIXSV010000219.1 GCF_027484505.1 Asticcacaulis sp. | reverse complement strand
TTGTGTGGTGACCGCCGGGAATACGCCGCGCCAATCGACTTTCATTGTTTACTCCAACTGCTTGCGTAAGAATATATACCGTATACAATATGCAATGATGCGGCGCAAGAAGGAACGTGCATTTGTCTAAGGTTATCGTTGTCGGGGGCGGAATCGTCGGTCTGTCCATCGCCCTGGAACTCCACAAACGCCGCGGCGATGTGATTTTGCTGGACCCGGACTCCCCCCGGAAAGGCGCATCATACGGCAATGCGGGCCATATTGCTATCGAACAGGTGGAGCCTCTGGCCTCATGGGGCCTGATTCGCAGCGCGTGGCGGCGCTGGTTCGCGCGCGGCGGGGCCTTATCCTTTCCGCCGTCAGGGGTTCCGGCGTGGCTGCCCTTCGGTCTGCGACTGATGGCCGCAGCCGAACCGACGCGCTTTGCGCACGGCAAGGTGGCCCTATCCGGGCTTATGGGCGAGGCCATGCCGGCCTGGCGACGGCTGGTGCAATCGCTAGGGGCGCCTGACCTGATCCGCGAAGACGGCCACTATGTCGTCTGGGAGAGCGAGGCCTCGGCCAAGGCCGGTCTGGCGGCGTGGCGTGATACGGATACCGGAACCGCGCGCTTTCATGTCCTGACGCCGGATGAGCGGGCGGCGGTGGCGGCCCTGACGCCGCGACCTTTATATGGTGGTATCCGTTTTGAGAATACGGGGCAGGTCGCCGACAATGCGCGCCTGCTGGCGCAGATGGAAGCGTCCTACCTCGCCGCAGGCGGGCAGGTTGTGCGCCAAAGCGCGGTGGGGCTGAGCCTGCGCGACGGCCATGCACAGGTCGCGTGCGATGACGGGCTGATGCGTGCGGCGGAGGCCGTGATCGTCTGTGCCGGGGCGCGGTCCAAACCGCTGATGCAGGGGATCGGTCACGCTGTGCCGCTGATCGCCGAGCGTGGCTACCATATCCAGAGCGCGCCGCACGGTTGGCCCGCAGGGATGCCGCCCGTGGTGTTCGAAGACCGTTCGATGATCGTGACCGGCTTTGAGGGCGGCCTGCGCGCCGCCAGCTTTGTCGAACTGAACCAGCCCGATGCGCCGCCGGACGCGCGCAAATGGCAAAGGCTGCGGCAGCACGTCAGCGATCTGGGCCTGCCGATGGAGGGCGAGGCGGCGCACTGGATGGGCATTCGTCCGACTTTGCCGGACTATCTGCCGGCCATCGGGCGCAGCGACAAGGCGCAGAATCTCTATTATGCCTTCGGGCATCAGCATCTGGGCCTGACACTGGGGCCCGTTACCGGCGAGATCGTCGCCGACATGGTCGAAAGCGGCACCGGTCCGCAGGCCTTTGATATCAAGCGTTTCGCATAAGAGGTATGTCTATGAGCATTGGCGGTTCCACCATCGAGGCCGAACTGGCGAAGCTGAGCCCGCCGCAGGCCGCGGCGGCCATCGGCGACTATGAATATCAGGCGCGTCTGGACAAGGCACGGCGTCTGACGCGTGATCTGGGGGCCAAGGCGCTGCTGGTCGGGGCCGGGGCGTCGTTGCGCTATTTCGCCGGGGTGCCGTGGGGCGCGTCGGAACGTCTGGTGGCCATGCTGTTGCCGGTCGAAGGCGAGCCTCTGATCATCTGCCCCTATTTCGAGCGCGGGTCGCTGGAGGCCGATCTGAAGATCCCGGCGGAGCTGCGCCTGTGGCAGGAGGACGAGAGCCCGCACGCCCTGATCCACGCCGCCATGCAGGACCTGGGCGGGGGTGTGCTGGCCGTCGATCCGGCCATCAGCTTCGAGATGGTCAGCCGCCTGATGCGCGAAACCGGCCTTGAGGTGCGCGAGGCCTCGGCGGTGATCAATGGCTGCCGCATGTATAAGTCCGAGGCGGAACTGGCCCTGATGCAGCAGGCCAAGTCGATGACCGAAACCGTGCACCGGGCGGCGGCGCGCATCCTCAAAGAGGGTATCACCACGACCGAGGTGATCAACTTTATCGAGGCGGCGCACCGCCGGATGGGGGCGGCGGGCAACAGCTTTGTCATCGTGCAGTTTGGCCACGCCACCGCCTATCCGCACGGCCTGCCGGGGGTGCAGACGCTCAGGGAAAACGATCTCGTCCTGATCGACACGGGTTGCTACGTGCAGGGCTATACGTCCGACATCACCCGCACCTATGTCTATGGGCAGGCCACGGCGGAGCAGCAGCGCATCTGGGACATCGAAAAGGAAGCGCAGGCCGCCGCCTTTGCCGCTGTCGAGGTGGGCAAGCCGTGCGAGAGCGTCGATTACGCGGCGCGCGCCATTCTGGAAAAGCATGGGCTGGGGCCGGACTATCAGTTGCCGGGCACGCCGCACCGCACAGGGCACGGGATTGGCCTGAGCATCCACGAGCCGGCCTATCTGGTGCGCGGTGACAAGACGCCGCTGGCGCCGGGCATGTGCTTTTCGAATGAGCCAATGATCGTGGTGCCGGAACGCTTCGGTATCCGTCTGGAAGACCATATGTACGTAACGGAGGCCGGGGCGAAATGGTTTACCGAACCGCAACCAGCCATCGACCGGTTGTGAGGCTGTAAAGCTAAACAAGTCATTGCCATATTGTATACGGTATAATAATCTGTCCTGAACCTGTAAAATAAGGGCAGATCATGGTCAGCAAGGTGGGGGCGCGCCGCGTCCTGTGTGCGGTATCGGTTTCGTGTCTGGCGCTGCTGGCGGCGACCGGCGGGCAGGCTCAGACGGCGGCTGAGCTTAAAGCCATAGCCGATGCCCCGCCGCCCGATGTCAGCGGTCGCGCCGAGTGGGAACAGCCGGAAGTGCTGGCGGTCAACCGCCTGCCCATGAAGGCGACCTTCTTCAACTATGAGAGCGTAGACAAGGCCGTGGCGGGTCAGATGGCCGCCTCGGCCAACTATCTGACGCTGGATGGCACGTGGAAATTCGCCCTGTCTAAAACGCCGGAAACCCGCCCGGTGGACTTCTACAAGCCCGACTTCGATGTGTCCGGCTGGGGCACGGTGCAGGTGCCTGGCATCCTTCAGGCGCAGGGCTATGGCGTGCCGCTGTTCAGCGGGGCGGGCTATCCGTTCGGGGCCAATGAGCCCTATGTGCGTCACGAGGTGAACGAGGTCGGGTCCTATCGTCGCGATTTTGAGTTGCCCAACTGGAGCGGCAAGGATGTCTTCCTGCATATCGGTGCGGCGGGCGCAGCCTACTATATCTGGGTCAATGGCCAGAAGGTCGGCTATTCCGAGGATTCCAAACTGCCGTCGGAATTTGACCTGACGCCCTATGTCCGGGCGGGTAAAAACACCATCAGTATCGAGCTGTACCGCTATGCCGATGGCTCCTACCTTGAGGATCAGGACTTCTGGCGGCTGTCGGGCATCGAGCGTTCCGTCTATCTCTATGCCGAGCCGAAAACGCGGCTGGGCGACTATACGGTCACGGCCCTGCTGGATAAGACCTATACGGACGGTGTCTTTGCGCTGGAGGCCGAGCTGAAAGGCGTCAAGGGGGCGGGGACGATCACCGCCACCCTGTATGACGGCGAAACGGTCGTGCTGACGGCCAGGGGGCGCGCCACCACGGATAAGCCGGCCCGGCTTTCGGGCACGATCAAAAACGTCAGGCAATGGTCGGCGGAGACGCCGAACCTCTATCGCATGGTCATCGAATACCGTGATACCAAGGGTGTGCTGGTCTCGGCCACCGCGAAAAAGATCGGCTTTCGCACTATCGAAATCCGTGACGGCGAAGTGCAGGTCAATGGCAAGCGCGTCATGATCAAGGGTGTCAACCGCCACGAGCACGACCCCTATACCTTCCGCGTGGTGTCGCCGGAAACGACGCGCAAGGACATGGAGCTGATGAAGCAGGCGCACGTCAATGCGCTGCGGATGTCGCACTATCCCAACGATCCGCACGTCTATGATCTGGCCGATGAATACGGCCTCTATGTGATGGATGAGGCCAATATCGAGAGCCATACCTATATGGCCATGATCCGCGACATCGATCAGCGCTATAAGGCGCAACTCGGCTATAAGCCGCACTGGTACGCGGCGCACCTCGATCGAGTGTCGCGCATGGTCGAACGCGACAAGAACGTCACCTCGGTCGTCTTCTGGTCGTTGGGCAATGAGGCGGGTATCGGTCCGGCCTTTGAGCGCGCGGCAAAGTGGGTGCGCGGCCACGACAAGACGCGCCTGCTCAACTTTCTGGGCTATGGCACGATCGGCGAGGAGCACCGTTCCAACGCCTATGTCGATATCTACGCCCCCATGTACGACAGCCCGGTCAAGATGGCCGACTATGCAAAGGACAGCCGCTACAGCCAGCCGATGATCCAGTGCGAATACGCCCACGCCATGGGCAACAGTCTGGGCAATCTGGAAGACTATTGGGAGACGATCCGCGCCTATAAGAAACTTCAGGGCGGCTTTATCTGGGACTGGGTCGATCAGGCGGTGATCCGCAAGGATGCAAAAGGCCGCGACTACTGGGCGCAGGGCTTCGACTTCCCCACCGGTGAGTGGCAGGAAGATTCGACCATCGGTGACGGCGTGGTGCAGGCCGACCGCACGCCGGACCCGGAATATTACGAGCTTCAGAAGGTCTATTCGCCGGTGGTGTTCGAAGGCGATCCCAAAACGGGGACGCTGACGGTCGTCAATCGCAACGACCTGATCGACCTGTCGGGCTATGCCTTTGGCTGGAAACTCGAAAAGGACGGGGTGACGGTGAAGACCGGCACCTTGACGGGCGTTAATGCCCCGGCGGCAGGGCGTACGGCGGTGCCGCTCGATCTCGGTGCCGTCAGCTATGACCCGGCAGCCGAATATGTGCTGACCGTCTCGGCCGTGGCTGCCGATGACCGTATGCCGGGCGTGCCGAAAGGCAGCTCGATGGGCTGGACGCAGTTTGTCCTTCAGACAGCGCGCCCGGCAGCCCTGACCGCCAGCGGGCCGGTGAAGGTCACCCGCACGGCGTCAACGGTCGAACTGAGCGCCGGGCCGTCGCGCCTGACGCTCGATGCGAAGACCGGCCTGCTGACGGCCTATGCCGTCAACGGGCAGGTGCTTCTGAGCGGTGGCACGCCCTATTTCTGGCGCGGCCCGACCGATAATGACATCGGCACGGGTGTCGTCACCAGCCACGCCATCTGGAAGACCCTCAGCGAGAAGCGCACGCTGGAAACACTGGAGGTCTCTGAGACGGGCGAAGTCAAGGTCGGCTGGCGCGTCGGGGCAGGCTCGGTGCGCTTTACCACCAGCTGGCACCTCTATGGCGACGGCACTCTGGACGTGAAGGCCGACTATGTGCCGCTGCGTGACGACCTGCCCGATCCGCTGCGCGTCGGTCTGAAGTTTGCGACCAGCCCGGCCCTGACTGATCTTCAGTGGTACGGGCGCGGGCCGCAGGAATCCTATGCTGACCGCAAGACCGGGGCGGCGATCAGCCTCTATCAGGGCAAGGTGGCCGATCAGTACCACAACTACACCCGGCCGCAGGAGTCGGGCAATAAGACCGATGTGCGCTGGATGGCTCTGACCACGGCGACGGGGCAGGGGGTGCGCGTCACCGGTCATCAGCCCCTGTCAGCCAATGCCCTGGCCTTCCCGGTCGAGGACCTCTATCAGCAGCCGGTGGGGCAGCGCCATTCGTCGGACATCGCGCCGCATGGCGACGGTACGCTGATGATCGACGCGCTTCAGACGGGGGTGGGCGGCGATACGGGCTGGAACACAGTCGGGCGTCCGCACGTCAAATACCGCATCCCCAACGCGCCGCTGAGCTATGGCTTCACGCTCAGTCCCGTGAGTCACTAGTCCTGAGAGCGTTGGGCGGACAGTTGCCCTGCAACCGCTTATGTCCCTTCGGTTTCAGCGACGTGGCAAACCTCGTTAAAAGTTAAAATCAGACGACGGAGAGAGTTGACTTATGCGTATATCGTATACAACATACAATTTATGGGGCTAAATTCAACATAAGGGGCTTGCTATGATGATGCGTTTTGTTCGGGTTTCAACCCTTCTCGCCCTCGGTCTACTGACCAGCGCGTCCGTCTTGCCCGTCGCGGCGGCGGCTCAGATGCCGGCAACCCCGCCCGCCTATCAGGCTGCGCAGTCGGCTGATGCCAATATCAAGGCCCTTTATGAGGCGGAATGGGCCTGGCGTCAGGCGGAGTTTGACCGCACAGGACCGGGCCGCGGCGCGTCCGGGGCCAAATTGCCGTCGGTGACGCCGGAAACCTATGCCCGCCGTCTGGCCTACTGGGACAGGGCGCTGGCGGAGTACAGCCAAATTCCGCTGGATAAGCTGTCGCATGAGGAGCGCATCAATGCCGAGGTGTGGTTCGCCTCGGTGTCGGCTCAGGCCGACAATATCCGCTTCAGGACCTACGAGGCGCCGTTCAATTCCGATACCTTCTTCTGGACGCTCAACGCGCGTCAGGGTTTCCGCACTGTCGAGGAGTATTCGAACTACCTCGCCCGCCTGCGCGATATTCCGCGCTATTTCGGCGAGCAGACGGTCAATATGAAGGCCGGTGTCAAGCGCGGCTATACCGTTCCCTACGTCTCGACCATCGGCCGCGACAAGACGATGGAGCCTTACACGCGGGCCGATGAAACCAATCCGCTGTATGACGCTTTCCGTGACATGCCCGAAGCCATCCCGGCGGTGGAGCAGGCCCGCCTGAAGGCCGAGGCGATGACCGTCATCCGCAGTGTCGCGGTCCCTGAATACAGCAAGCTCCTGACCTTCTTCCGCACCGAGTATCAGCCCAGGGCGCGCCGCGACTTCGCCGCCTGGTCACTGCCCGATGGCAAGGCCTTTTATCAGTCGCGCATCCGTGAGTTCGTCACGCTCGACATGACGCCGGAAGAGATCCATCAACTGGGTCTGAAAGAGGTTGCCCGCATCCGCGCCGATATGGAAAAGACGATGCGGGGCTCCGGCTTCACCGGCACCTTCCCGGAATTCCTCGTCTTTATGCGCACCGACCCGCAATTCTACGCCAAGACGCCGCGTGAACTTCTGTCCTACTCGGCCTATGTATCGAAAAAAGCCGACGGCAAGCTGAAGGATTTCTTCGCCGTCCTGCCGCGCTATCGCCACGCCATCCTGCCGGTGCCGGACGCCGTGGCCCCCATCTATACGTCGGGGCGTGGCGGGCTCGATTCGTGCCTGATGAACACCTACGACCTGCCGTCGCGCCCGCTGTACAACCTGCCGGCCCTGACCCTGCATGAATGCACGCCCGGCCACTCCTATCAGGCCGCCGCCGCCCTTGAAGCCCCGCCGCGCCCGGATTTTCGCCGCTCGACCGGCTTCTCCGGCTATGGCGAAGGCTGGGGCCTGTACACCGAATGGCTGGGCACCAAGATGGGCATCTATGAGACCCCCTACGAAGAGTTCGGCCGCCAGACCTTTGAGATGTGGCGCGCCGGCCGTCTGGTCATCGACACTGGTCTGCATACGCAGGGCTGGAGCCGTCAGCAGGCCATTGATTATCTGAAAACCAATACCGCACTGGCGCAGCTCGATATCGAGAACGAGGTGGACCGCTACATCGCCTGGCCGGGTCAGGCTCTGGCTTACAAGATCGGTGAACTGAAGATGCGGGAGATGCGGGCTTTGGCCGAAAAGGAACTGGGCGCGGACTTCGATCAGCGCACCTTCCACGACACCATCCTCAACATGGGGTCGGTGCCGCTGACGACGTTCGAGCGCGAAATGCGCGCCTATATCGCGGCAGAAAAGGCGCGCGTCGTGGCCAAGACGGCCTCTGGCAAATAGGTAGGAGCAGAGATGATGAAGAACAGGATAACGGCGGTCATAGCCGCCACGCTGCTGCTCGCGCCGCTGGCGGGGGCTCCGCTGGCATGGGCCGGGCCTGAGGTGGCCGACTATGAAAAGGCCATTGGCCTGCGCGACGCGTGGTCGGGTCTGACGCGCGATATTGCCGAGCCCGCGCAGTGGATCGAGGGCACGCAAACCTTCGTCTACCGCAAATCGGTCGCAGGGGGCTTTCAATTCGTCCGCATGGATGCGGCGACGGGACAAAAGCAATTGGCCTTTGACCACGACCGTCTGGCGGCGGCCTTCAACGCCGCGGCCGGTACACACTTTACGGGCCTGACCCTGCCATTCACGCCACCCTTTTCGATGACGCAGTTCAGCGATGGCGGCCAAAAGGTCGCCATCCGCTGGGACGAGGCGATGTGGTCTTGCGATCTCGTGGCCTATGCGTGCGAAAAGTCCGTGGACCGAAGGCAGGATCGCGGTTTTTCGGGCGTGGTGCGTGATCTCAAATCACCCGCCGATAATACACCGAAGCCGTCGCCGGATGGTCAGTGGCTGGCCTTTGTCGAGGATTTCAACCTCGTGATCCGCCATAAAGCCGGGGGCGAGGCCATCCGCCTGTCAACCGACGGCTCGCAGGGACTGTTCTACGATCCGGAGTCGATCCAGTGGTCGCCGGACTCGCAAAAGATCGTCGCCTTGCGTGTGCAGCCGGGCTTCCGTCGTGAAGTGGTGCGGGTGATCTCTTCGCCCACCGATCAGGTGCAGCCCAAGGTCGATGTCCAGCTTTACCCGAAGCCCGGCGACGCCATCGACATCGACCGTCCCGTGCTGTTCGACGTGGCGACGCGCCGCCGGATAGAGGTTCCCACCGATCTCTTCCCCAATCCGATGGCGACGGACGCTCTGAGTTGGCGCAAGGATAGCCGGGGAGTGCGCTTTGCATACGATCAGCGCGGCCATCAGTTCTACCGTCTGATTGAGGCCGATGCCGCAACGGGCCGGACGCGGGTCGTGGCCGAGGACCGCTCGGACACCTTCATCAATACCTACAGCCGCCGCTACAGCTACGATGTGGGGGGCGAAGGGCGTGAACTGATCTGGATGTCGGAGCGCGACGGCTGGAACCATCTCTATCTGTACGATGCGACGACCGGTAAGGTGAAGACCCAGATCACCAAAGGCGAATACGTGGTGCGTCAGGTGCTGAAGGTCGATGACAAGGCGCGTCAAATCTATTTCGCGGCCAATGGGATGCGCAAGGGTGAAGACCCGTACTTCCAGCACTATTACCGCATTGATTTTGACGGCAGGAACCTGACGCCGCTGACTACGGCCCCGGCCTGGCACGACGTCAGCTTCTCTTCCGACATGCAGTACTATACCGACACCTATTCGCGGGTGGACCTGCCCAATGTGATGGAGTTGCGCCGGGTAGCGGACCGCAGCCTCGTCGCCACCGTCGAGAGCGGTGACATTTCGCGCCTGACGGCAGCGGGCTTCAAACCGCCAGAAGTGTTTACGGCCAAGGGGCGCGATGGCAAGACCGACATCTGGGGCGTCATCGTGCGCCCGACCGATTTCGACCCGCATAAAAGCTACCCGGTCATTGAAAACATCTATGCCGGGCCGCACTCGTCCTTTGTGCCCAAGACCTTCTGGCCCTTTGGTCCGCACTCCAGCGGCGACAAGGTGATCGGTATGCAGTCTCTGGCCAATATGGGCTTCATCGTTGTGCAGATCGACGGCATGGGCACGCAGAACCGATCCAAGGCCTTCCACGATGTGGCGTGGAAGAACCTTCAGGACGCGGGTTTCCCCGATCGCATCGCCTGGCATAAGGCGGTGGCAGCCAAATACGGGTCTTACGACATCAGCCGCGTCGGCATTTATGGCGGCTCGGCTGGCGGGCAGAACACACTGAGCGCGCTGGAGGAATATCCTGACTTCTATAAGGCCGGCGTGGCCTATGCCGGCTGTTTCGACAACCGCATGGACAAGATCGGCTGGAACGAGGCGTGGATGGGCTGGCCCGTCGATGCCAGCTATGCCCGCGCTTCGGGGGTTGAAAATGCCCATAAACTGAAAGGCGAGGTGCTGCTGGTCGTCGGTGAGCTGGACATGAATGTCGATCCGGCCTCGACGCTTCAGGTGGTCAATGCCCTGATCAAATCGCGCAAGGATTTCGATCTGATCGTGGTGCCGAACGAAGGCCACGGTGCCTTGCGCAACACAGGCGACGTCAATTACGGCCTGCGCCGTCAGTACGACTTCTTCATCCGCCATCTGCAAGGCGAAGCGACGCCGGCGTGGAATGCGCGACCCGACACCCTGCCGAAACCGAAGTGACAAGATGACCGATAGCGTAAGCCTGACTCTCGACGACGCCCGCGCGCTTAGCCTGCGCACCCTGATCGGCAACGGCTTTTCCGAGGCCCATGCCGAGGCGATCACCGCGACCATTGTGGCCGGGCAGCGCGACGAATGTCACTCGCATGGGCTCTATCGCCTGCTGGTCTGCGTGGCGACGCGCCGGGCGGGTAAGGTGTCGAACGCTGAACCGCTGATCAGTGACGCGGCACCGGGGCTGGTGCGGGCCGATTCGCAGGGGGCCTATTCCCTGCTGGCGTTCGAGCGTGGCCTGCCGCTTCTGGCGGAAAAGGCACGCACGCAAGGGATCGCGGCTCTCGCCATCAATCATTGCTATCACTTTTCGGCCCTGTGGCCGGAGGTCGAAGCCATTGCCGCCGAAGGTCTGGTGGGGCTGGCCATGACGCCCAGCCACGCGTGGGTCGCGCCGCATGGCGGGACCAAGGGCGTGTTCGGCACCAATCCGCTGGCCTTTGCCTGGCCGCGTCCGCAAGGGGAGCCGTTCGTGTTCGACTTCGCCACCAGTGCCGCGGCGCGTGGAGAGATCGAACTGCACCGCCGGGCGGGCAAGCCCATCCCCGAAGGCTGGGCGCTCGATAGCGACGGCCAGCCAACGACCGATGCCGAGGCCGCTATGGCCGGGGCCATGCTGACCTTTGGCGGGCATAAGGGCTCGGCCCTGTCGGCGATGATCGAACTGATGGCCGGGCCGCTGATCGGCGATTTCCTCAGTCTGGAATCCTATGCCTATGATGCGGAGCAGGGGGCGACGCCCTATCACGGTGAACTGCTGCTGGCCATCGACCCCGAAACCTTTATGGGCGGGTCTTACGCCCATCATGCGGGCCGGGCCGAGGCGCTGTTCGACGCCATTGTGGGGCAGGGCGCGCGCCTGCCGTCGCAACGTCGCTATGAGGCGCGTAAACGGACCCATGCGGCAGGCAGCGTGACTATCCCGGCTAAACTTTATCAGGATATTCTGGCTCTTACGGATTAGGCTTGTCTTCGAGGGCTTTTTGCAACTGGCGCTTCAGCCTGCGGCGCATGGCAGCGTCCAGCGGGCCATAGAGGCCCTTGTCGCGCGGGCTGAGGTGCGCCACCGGGTCGCCATTCTCGCCAAACACATAGTGCGCGAACAGGTTGCGCCACACGCCGCGTTCGTGCTCAGGCAGGTCACGGATAGCGAGGATGGCGTGCAAAAAGGCGTCGGATGGCGCGGCATCGGGCACAGCCGCCGCGTCCCACCAGTAGTTGACCAGCACATTGAACGGCGACAGCGAACGCACCTGATGCCACCAGCCGTAGGGGATATAGAGGGCATCTCCGGCCTCAAGCTCTATATCCATGCGCACCGACTGCGCCTCGGCATAGCGCGGGTAGCGGCTGAGGTCCGGGCGGTCGATATCGACCATGCTGACCGGCACGCCGCCGATGGTGCGTTCATAGGGACCGGGATAGAGGTTGGGGAGCTGCTCCGGCGGGAACAGGCTGAAGCGCCGCCGCCCGGCGACGACGGAGGCAATATTGTCATTCAGATCATAATGGGTGCGCGTCACCACGGCATTGCCGATCCAGATGCGCGGGGCGACATCGGGCAGAAGGTCAAGCCGGTTCTCGGCACCAAAGCCCGGCATTTGCGACGCGATGGGCGTCGATTGCAGGCTGATGGCCAGCGGGTCGGCCTTGCCGCGTTCACCCAGCAGGCGCGTCAGTACCTCGGCCATCGTCGCCGGGCCGTGGCTGAAATTGGTGACATGGGTATCAAAGCCGTAAAAAAACGTGCCCCTGGCCTGTGGCGGTGCGACATACACCCCGGCCGGGGCCCCGCTGTCGTGGCTCAGCAGGTAGTCGGCCAGTGCCTCATCCGATGTGAGCCCGCAATATACGGCAGGCCAGTGCGCCACGACGCCTTTCAAAAGGGCGGGGTGGCGCGCCGGGCGGATAACCTGCTCAAACGTGGCGCGATCCGGGCGATTATGAACGGGCAGGGGATGGGGGTGATCAGACATCAGATTTCCTGCGACGCGATGAGGAGAGGCTGGCAAAAAAGCCGCACCTTGTCCACTGTATACTTTATGTGGCAAAATCGTATAAAATATATTTGACGATCTCCAGCAACGATGTTTAGCTCGATTGTGTCAGAAATGTTTCGGAGGGTGAGGGAACCCGTCCTCTCCGCACACTCAAGGGGATTAAGATGAACAAGCGTACGACTCGGGCATTGATCATGAGTAGTGTGGCGGCCTCCGCCATTTTCACCGGCTGGATGGCGGCGCCGGCCATGGCGCAGGCGGACGGTGCCAGTGAGGCCGTCGAAGAGGTCGTGGTCACCGGCACCCGTATCCGCCGTCCCAACCTCAAGAGCGCCTCGCCCATCACCACGGTCGATGCGCAGGAAGCCCAGCTTCAGGGCGCGGTGGCCGTAGAATCCTTCCTCACCAAGCTGCCGCAGGTCGAAGCGGCCGCTAACGAAAACGGCTCTAACGGATCGAGCGGCCGGGCGACCGTCAACCTGCGCAGCCTTGGCGGTGGACGCAGCCTCGTTCTGATCGACGGCCAGCGCTTCCTGCCGACGCAGGCGATGGACCTCAACTTCGTACCGTCGGCGCTGGTTGAGCGCACCGATGTGCTGACGGGTGGGGCGTCTTCGGTCTACGGCTCTGACGCCATGTCCGGTGTTGTCAACTTCATCCTCATGAAGCACCTCGACGGCGTGCGCATGAACGCGCAGTACAGCATCTATAATCACCACAATGACGAAGGCTATCTGCGCAAGATTCAGTCGGACAAAAAGTACAAGCTCGCGCCGGAAAACGTCTGGACCGGTAAGAAATTCGACTTCAACATTGCGATGGGTGCCAATCTTGAAGATGGCAAGGGCAATGTCGCGGGGTATTTCGGTTACCGCAAGATGGACCCTGTGCGTCAGGATAAGTACGACTATTCGAACTGTGCCATCAACTATCCGCCGGCCTCGGTTGCGCCCGCCGGCACGGCCTATGTCTGTGGCGGCTCGGCCACCCATGCGTACGGCTCGTTCCGCCCGCTGACCTACACGCCGGCTGGCGGTACCTCGACCAATACCAATCCAACGGGTGTGCAGTATGCCAACGCGATGGACGGTTCCAAGACCTGGGTCACGGACGGCCCGGACTTCTATTATAACTATACGCCGGATAACTATATCCTGCGCGACAGCGAACGGTACACGGCGGGCGCCCTGTTCAACTACACCGTCAATGAGAAGATCGAAGCCTACGGTTCGTTCATGTTCATGGACGACGTGTCGGTGTCGCAGGTTGCGCCGTCGGGTATCTGGACGGGCCGCGCCTTTACGGTCAACTGCGACAACCCTTTCCTCAGCACGCAGCAACGCGGGCTTCTGTGTAACGGGAACACGACCGGGAATGCGACCACCTGGGTGGCGCTGCGTGGCGTGGGCGGCGAAGGCCGTCGCAATGACATGCGTCATACCTATTACCGGGCTAATCTGGGCTTCCGCGGCACGCTCAGCGAAGCCTTCCGTTATGATGTGAACTACAGCTACGTCACCGCGCGTGAACGCAGCAACTATCAGAACGATATCAATCAGAACAAGGCAGCGCAGGCGCTTCAGGCTGTTACGGTGGGCGGTCAGATCGTCTGTAAGGACACCTCAGGTGGCTGTAAGCCGATCGACGTTTTCAGCGCCAACGGCCCGTCTACAGAAGGCTATAACTTCATCTATTCGCCGACCTTCACCGCCAATGATCAGGACATGAAGGTCCTGTCTGGCTATATCAGCGGCGATCTGGGCGTTTATGGGGTGACATCGCCCTGGGCCTCAGAAGGCCTTCAGGTGGTTCTGGGTGCCGAACACCGCGAAGAAACGACGGTCACCAAGTTCGATCAGGTGCAGATCGATGCGGGTTCCGTCAATTCGGACGGCGTGATCACCACGGACGAAATTTTCACCGAAATTGAAGCCCCTATCGTTCAGGACAAGCCCTTCATCTACTCACTGTCTCTGGCCCTGGGCTATCGGACCTCGACGATCAAGGTATCGAACAGCGCCAATCCTGAGCGTGAAAAGGACGCCGACACCTATAAGTACGAACTGAAGTATCAGCCCGTGCCCGACGTCCTGCTGCGTGCCAGCTATAACAAGGCCATGCGGGCGCCGAATGCCGGTGAATTGTTTGCGGCTCAGTCCTACGGCAATATTGCTGCGACCGATCCCTGTTCGCAAAACGGCATTGCCCAGAGCGGCGCAACGCTGGAGCAATGTCTGCGCACGGGGGCCACGACGGCTCAATATAACGCGAAGACGATTCCGGATTGCCCGGCGACCTTCTGTACGCGTCAGGGCGGCGGTAACCCGAACCTGAACCCGGAAACCGGCAAGACCACCACCTATGGCGTCGTCTTCACCCCGCGCTTCGTGCCGGGCCTGTCGGTCAGCCTCGACTATTTCAAAGTGCGTATCGAAGACTATATCGGCACGATCAGCCCGACCGTCGCCCTGTCCCAGTGCGTGCAGACCGGCAACCCTGTCTTCTGCGGTCTGATCCATCGCGACCCGCTGACCGGCGCCATCTTCGGTCCGGGCGCAGACGGCGGCTACATCGTCGGCACCAACGTCAATACCGGCTATCTCGAAACCAAGGGTTGGGACGTCAATGCCGCCTACACGCTGCAAACCGAAGACGTATTCCAAAAGGACTACGGTTCGGTCAATTTCAACCTGACGGGCACACTGCTCAAGTCGCTGGAAACCGAAGCCATCCCGAATGGCGGCTCCTACGATTGTAAGGGCCTGTTCGGTCCGGTTTGCGGTCAGCCCGCCCCGGAATGGCGTCACACGCTGCGTACCACCTGGCAAACGACCTGGGGTGACAAGTTCTACCTCCCGGCCGCCGTCTCCGTTAACTGGCGCTATATGGGCGTGGTCAAGCTGGCGTCCAACACCGGCAAGCCGTTCCTGACGGGCACCAAATCGACCATCGATGCCAAGATCCCAGAATACAGCTACGTGGATGTCGCTGCGACCTTCAACGTTACCAAGGGCGTCGTGGCTCGCGTCGGTATCAACAACCTCTTCGACAAGACGCCGCCGTACATGTACGACGCGCTTCTGACGGAGTTCGGCAACGGCAACACCTATCCGGGCGTCTATGATCCGCTGGGCCGTATGGTGTTCGTCGGCTTCAACGCCAAGTTCTGATGAGGACCCCGGCGCTCCGCCCGCACGGAGCGCCGGTGCCTTAAGGGCCTGACGCGCTTCTGTATCTTAAACTTCCCCATTTCATCCGGCGGTTTCTCCTCCCCCCACCGCCGGGCGGGGTCCCCCCTGGGCGGCAAACCCGATTGCGTGACGGTTTGCCGCCATCTTTTTGTCAGTGAGCCAGTTCATGCCCCAAGGATTTCATCGTCGTGCCTTCTTACAGGGATCGCTCGCGGGAACGGCAGGCCTTACGGCGGCTTCGGCTTCGGCTTCGCCCCTGTTGCCCGCACTGGAAGCTCCGAGCGCGGTGCGAACCGACGGTCTGACCCAACTGGCGCAGTTTACCGTGCACGGTACGTCATGGACTGTCTATGAGGATCAGACACGCCGCGACGGCCCGATCGTCTTCACCTCAGACAACGGGGCGTTTTCCCTGTCGAAGCGTCCGGAGGCCGTGTTTGACGACATCACGCCCGCCTATCTGGGGCTGGCGCTGAAAGACATCTGTCAGGCCGATGCCGACCTGTTGGCCGATAAACTGCTGGCGCACGGCGACGACCCGGACCCCGATGAGGTGCGTCGGGCGGCCCCGCCCGCTGGCTGGAACTTTACCCGTGAGTCGCTGTGGTGGCGGATGCCGTGGACGACCTTTGTCGGCACCATGCAGCAGGGCGACACCATGCCCATCTTCCCCAACGGGCGCACGCGCACCTTTCGTCCCGAACACGTGTTTCCTGAGCTGAGCGGTGACGACAATGTCAAACGTCGCTGGGAGGGGCTGCTGGGCGGCTGGTTGCCCGCCGTTCACAAGATCATCGAAATTTCACCGACGCGGCACTATGACCTGCTGGTCTTTGCCGACGTGACGGCGACGGATAAGCTGGTGGTGCAGACCTGGCACCGCACCATCCAGTACGACCATGGCAAGCCGGTCAAGACGGCGTTCGGCCATTCCTACGCCCCGTTCCCGCCACGCCGCGTCGAACCGACTGCCGAGGCCTTTTATGAAGGGCTTCTGACCTTGGCCGGTGATTGGCAGGCGCGCCTGAAGGATCAGGCGAAGCTCAACATCCCCGATGCCGCCCTGTCGGACATGGTCAGCCATGCCTTTGCCAAGGAGCTGATGGTGCGCCCGCAAGGCGTCTATCCCAAATACGGCGTGGTCGATCGCGACTATTTCGGTTCGGAATATGACGGGTTTCAGGACACCTTCACCTCATCGCTTTATGCCAATCTGGAGTGGGGGCGTTTTGATCAGGCCAGGGCTGTCCTGATCAACTATTTCGACGAGTTCGTCTTCGACGACGGGCAGATCAATATGCGCGGGCCGGAGGTAGCGCAGTTCGGTCTGACCCTCAGCCTGTTGGCGCGCTATCTGCGTTATACGGGCGATATGGTGACGTTGAAACGCTTTGCGGGTAAGATCGAAAACACGGCGGTCATCCTCACCGAATTGCACGACGTGGCGCTGAAAAAGCCAGCCGGTGACGCTGGTTTCGGCCTGCTCGACGGCTGGAGCGAGTCCGACGCCTGCCTGCATCAGGACCCCTCGGTGTGGTGGAAACCCTATTGGAATAACTCGGCCTTCGCCGTGCGTGGCTGGCGTGACATCGCGGCGGTGTGGGCCGTTATTGCGCCAGAGCGGGCCGGGCAGGCCGCCGACTGGAAGAGGCGCGCCGACACGCTTCAGGCGCAACTGGTCAAGACTCTGCGCGCCCATATCCGCCATGACCTGACACCGCCCTATGTGGCCATCCTGCCGGGGGCCACACTGACCCATCGTCAGGCCATGATCGAATCCGCTCGCACCAAGACCGGTAATGAGCAGGGCTGGGCGCACCGCGCCTATGCCGAACTGCTGCACGCCGACGTCCTGCCCGACGATCTGGCGCAGACGGTCATCAACGCCGTGCGTGGGCATGGCGGCACGGCCATCGGCGTGCTGGCCAACTTCGGTCCGCCCAGCGACGACAGCCGCGACCAGCTTGGCTTTATCTCTTACGGCTATGCCCAGCAGTTGTTGCGTTCAGATCGCATCGAGGAATATCTGCTGTTCCTGCATTCGCACCGCTACCATTCGCATACGCCCGGCACCTGGGTGGCGGGGGAGGTCACGGGCATCACCGGCGGCCTGCCGCTGTTCTGTATTCCGGCGCAGTTGACGATCCCCAAGCTGGTGCGCTGGGCGCTGGTGTTCGAGTCGTCGGACGAAGACACCCTATGGCTGGGGCGTGCCGTGCCGCGCCAATGGTTTGCGTCCGAACAGCCCATCGCCCTTACCGGCGCGCCGACGCGCTGGGGGCCGGTCGATCTGCATCTGCAAAGACAGGGACTCACGCTCACGGGCGACGTCCGCCTGAGCGGCGCGACCCTGCCGTCAGAGGTGCGTCTGCGCCTGCGGGTGCCGAAAGACATGCGACTGGCTTCGGTCACGGTGAACGGCAAAAAAGCGGTCGTTGAGGGCGAAGATGTGGTGATCCGGCCACAGGGCGGGCCATTGCATGTACAGGCCCGCTTGCGCGAGCTTTAAAAGTTGCGTTTGATACGAGTGTAGTGCGACCGTCAACTGGACGGTTGACAGTCGCAATAAAAGCGACACAAATCGTATACGAAACGGGGATCGACGCTGCGGCGTCTTGTTTAAGGGACTTTTTCATGGGATTGTTTGGACCGCTAAAACCGCTGCATCGGGCGGAAGAAGACGGCAAGGCGCTGGCTAAGACGCTGAGCTGGCCGCATCTGATGGCGCTGGGCATCGGCGGTATTATCGGCACCGGCATCTACACGCTGACCGGCGTGGGGGCGGGGTTGGCCGGGCCCGGTGTGCTCGTCTCCTTTGCCCTGTGCGGTCTGGTCTGCGCCTGCGCAGCCCTGTGCTACACCGAAATGTCCACCCTGATCCCCGCCGCGGGTTCGGCCTATACCTATACCTATTCGGCCATCGGTGAGGTGGCGGGTTGGGTCGTCGGCTGGGCGCTGATCCTCGAATATTCGCTGGCCTGCTCCAGCGTGGCGGTCGGCTGGTCGGCGCACCTTGTCGGCTGGCTGAATGAGGGGATGGGCCTGCAATTACCGGCTTTCCTGCTTAACGCGCCGCACGCGGGCGGCCTCGTCAACCTGCCGGCGGTGCTGGTGTCGCTGGCGGTGATGGGCCTTTTGATGATCGGCGCGCGCGAAAGCGCCACGCTGAACATCCTTTTGGTCATCATCAAGATCGTCGCACTGGGGGCCTTTATCGTCCTGGGCCTGCCCGCCATTCAGGCCGGAAACTACGACCCGTTCGCCCCCTATGGCTTTATCGGTCAGCAGATCGGCGGCGAAAAGGTCGGTATCATGGCCGCCGCCGCCATCGTCTTCTTCGCCTTCTTCGGCTTTGACGCCGTCTCAACCTCGGCCGAAGAGGCCAAGAAGCCGGGCCGCGACCTGACCATCGGCATTCTGGGTTCCATGGCCGTTTCGACCCTGATCTACATGCTGGTTGCCGCGGTGGCCGTCGGCGTCGCGCCGTTTCAGGAAATCGCCAACAGCGCCGAGCCTCTGCCGCATATCCTGCGGGAAATCGGCTATCCGATGGTGGCTGGTCTGGTCGGTCTGGCGGCCATTGTCGCCCTGCCGTCGGTCATTCTGGTGATGATGTACGGTCAGAGCCGCATCTTCTTCGTCATGGCGCGCGATGGCCTGCTGCCGCAGGCGGTGGCCAAGGTCAACAAGAAGGGCTCACCGGCTCTGATCACACTGATCACCGGTATCTTCGTGGCCATTTTTGCCGGCTTTGTGCCGCTGAAAGAGATCGCCGCCCTGTCGAACGCCGGGACGCTGATCGCCTTTATCGCCGTGGCCCTGTCGATGATCATCCTGCGCCGCCGTTTCCCGGACCTGCCGCGCACCTTCAAGACGCCGGCCTATCTGCTGGTCGGCATTGCGGCTATCGCGGGTTGCGCCTTCATCTTCTACAGCCTGCCGATCCAGAGCCAGGTCTTCACCCTGATCTGGATGGCGATTGGCCTGGTCGTCTATTTCTCTTATGGCAAGTGGCACAGCCGCTTGAAAAAAGGCGCATAGGCGTTCTCACACCCAAAGACGCATGAAGGGCGGGGGAAACCTCGCCCTTTTTCTTTGCGTTAAGTTTATCGCCCCCGATAGACATTCAGGTCGATGCCATAGCGGTTGACCTTATCGTAGAAGGTCTTGCGCGGCAGTTTGAGTGCCTCCATCACGCTGCGCACCTGTCCTTCGTGGCGCTCCAGCGTTTCGCGCAGCAGGGCCTCTTCGTAGCGCGCCACCTGTTCGGCCAGACCGGGCGCATCGGCATCGTTGCCCGGCAGGCTGTCGTCGATGCCCAGCGCATAGCGTTCGGCATATTGTTCCAGCTCGCGCACATTGCCGGGCCAGTCGTGCTGGCGCAGGTGGCTCTGGACCTGAAGGCTGAGGCGCGGGGCCGGGCGGCCAAGGCGCGCCGCCGCCGCCAGCAGGAAGTGCTGAAACAACAGTGGAATGTCCTCACGCCGTTCGCTGAGCGGCGGCACGCGCAGGGTCACGCCGCTCAGGCGGTAATAGAGATCGGCGCGGAACCGCCCGTCACGCACGGCCTGCACCAGATCAATGCGCGTGGCGGCGATGACGCGGATATCGACCTGCCGCGGGCTTTCGGCCCCCTCCGGCCACACCTCGCGCGTTTCCAGCACGCGCAAAAGCCGCGCCTGCTGGCTGAGCGTCAGCCCCTCGACCTCATCGAGGAACAGCGTCCCCCTGTGCGCCTTTTCGATGCGTCCGATCAGGCGTGGGGCACCGGGGCGCAGGCCCGTTTCGCTGCCGAACAGCTCGCTCTGAAAGCGTTCCTCGTCCAGAGCTGCGCAGCCGATATGCACAAAGGCCCGGCCTTTGCGGGCACTGAGGGCGTGCAGGGCGCGCGCCACGCGGTCCTTGCCCACGCCCGTATCGCCGCTGATCAGCGTATCGACCTCCGCCTCGGCGACGCGCACCACCACGCTTTTCAGATGGGTCATGACGGCGGAATCGCCCAGCAGCGGGTAGCGGCTGTCCTGATCGGCCAGTTGCGCATGGGCCTGCCGCAGGCGGCGGTTTTCTAGCACCAGTTCGCGCGTCTGTAAGGCCCGGCGCACGCTCTGACGCAGATCGTCCTGCGCAAAGGGCTTCGACAGGAAATCATAGGCCCCGTCCTTCAGGGCCTGCACGGCCATCGGCACGTCGCCGTGCCCGGTCATCAGGATCACCGGCAGGTCGGGGTCTATGGCGCGGATGCGTGCAAAGATCTCCAGCCCGTCCATCACCGGCATCCGCACATCGGTGATCACCACGCCGGGAAAGCTGGCATCCAGAGCTTTCAGGGCGTCGGCACCACTGGCAAAGGCCTGCACGCTAAAGCCGTCGAGGCGCAGAGCCTGACTTTGCGCCGCCAGCAGGTCAGCATCGTCGTCAATCAGGATCAGGGGCGCGGTCACAGGGGTCATGAGGCTTTACGCAGGGTCAGAATGAAGGTGGCACCGGTCTCAGAGCTTTCGGCGCTGAGCGCCCCGCCAAAATCGCGCAGAATATCGTGGGCGATGACGAGGCCGAGACCCAGCCCCTTGGGCTTGGTGGTGACGAAGGGGGTGAACAGTTGTGCCTGCACCTGCGGCGGCAGGCCGGGTCCGTTATCAGCGACGCGCAAGCGCACCTGATCGCCGTTCATGCTGAGGCTTATGTGCACCTGCGCATCGGATACGCTTTCCAGCGCCTCAAAGGCGTTTTGCAGCAGATTGACCAGCACCTGCTCCAGCCGCACGCGGCTGGCCATAACCCGCAATTCCGGGTCGATGGGATCGCAACGGAGGCTTACGCGGTGGTCGCGCAGGCGACTTTCATTGAGCAGGATGGACGAGTCCACCGCCTCTTTCAGGGATACGGGCGCAACCTCGCTGGAGGCCTTGCGCGAAAAGGTGCGCAATTCCCCGGTGATGTGACCGAGGCGGTCGCACATGCGAATAATGGCGTTGAGATTTTCGGCAATGATCGCCTTCGCTCCACGCACTGAAGGGGTCTGGCTGGCGGCGGTTTCGGCCAGCACGCGGATGGTGGCGACTGGCTGATTGATTTCGTGGGCCACGCCGGCGGTGATCTGCCCCAGACTGGCCAGCTTGTTGGCCTGCACCAGATCGGCCTGGAGGCGGCTGAGGCGGCGTTCGGCGGCGCGCCGTTCGCGCACCTCCTTCGACAGGCGGTCATTGGTGGCGCTCAGGGCCTCGGTGCGGGCGGCCACATCGCGCTCCAGCCGTTCGCGGTATTCGGCTTCGCGCGCCGCCGACAGCCGCCTCTGCCGCAACCGCCGCCATTGCCAGGCGCTCAGCGTGCCCAGCAGGCCGAAGGCCAGAGCGCCGGTCAGGGTGGCGGCGATGGCGGTATCGCGCGCCGCCTGATCGCTGCTGATGACGTGCAGCTTCCAGCCGAGGCCGGGCAGGTCGATCATCGTGTCGATCTGGCGGTCCGTCAGGGAAGGGAGGGGTTTGAAGCGCCGCTCAGGGTGCGCGGTCAGAAAGACCTCGCCCGTGGGGCCCGTAACGTAGGTGTCTTCGCCCAGCCCGCTCCAGGTGGCCTCGATGGGGTCGAACTCCATCTTCACCACCACCACGCCGAGCCGCCGCCCGGAGTCCGTGACGGCGCGGGCGAAAAACAGGCCGGGCTTGCGGCTGACCGTGCCCAGCGCAAACTGCGTCGCCGTGCCCTTGGTCATGGCTTCGCGGAAATAGGGGCGGAAACTGTAATTGCTGCCGACGAAGGAGACGGGCAGGGCCCAGTTGCTGGCCGCTACCGTCTGGCCAGAGGCCTGAATGATATAGATGACCGCGCTGCGCGTCTGGGTGCGCAAACGATCCAGCTTTTTGGAGACGCCGCTATAGAGCGCGGGCCGGTTGCCGAGTAGCGCGACGGTCACGTCGCTGTCGTCGCTGAGGACCAGAGCGACCGTCGCCTGCCGTTCCATCTCGCTTTGCAGGACGGCGGCCCGCAACCGCGCCCGCGTTTCGACGCCCTCAGAGACACTGCGCAGGGCCCCGGTATAGCTCAGGCTATAGACGCCCCACAGGGCCAGACCCAGACCGGCCACACAGGCAAGGCCGGCGAGGATCAGTAGAGGCAGTCGAATCTTGCGCGGCACAAGGAACATGTGGCTATCATAAACCTTTGCGAAATTTCGCACAATGTCTGGATGGTGTGTGTGAAATTCCACACAAAATAAGGGCCTGCCATTGCTATAATTTTCTATATTTCAATGAATTAATGAAAATTGGCCGAATTGTGGGCACAGGGGTGGTGCCGGATTATGGTGGGTTAACAAAAACCACCAAAGGGTCGAGGAACACCCATGCAGATGCATATCCCTACGGACACGCTGACCGCGACCGCGCCGCGCAAGCGTCCCTTCTACACCCATCTCTATTTTCAGGTGCTGGTCGCCATCGCTCTGGGGGCAGCCATCGGGCACTTTTACCCGCAGACCGGCGAGGCGCTGAAACCGCTGGGCGACGGCTTTATCAAGCTGGTCAAGATGATCATTTCGCCGGTCATCTTCCTGACCATCGTCACCGGCATCGCCGGCATGGGCTCGCTGAAAGGCGTCGGCGCGGTCACGGGCAAGGCGTTTGCCTACTTTCTGACCTTTTCGACCCTGGCCCTGATCGTTGGCCTGATCGTCGCCAATGTGGTGCAGCCCGGTCACGGCATGAATATCGACCCGGCGACGCTGCACAATGCCAAGGTGGACGAATACGCCGCCAAGGCGCACGAAACGAGCCTGATCGGCTTCGTGATGGACATTATCCCGACGACCTTCACCTCGGCCTTTGTCGAAGGCAATATCCTTCAGGTGCTGTTTATCGCCATCCTGTTCGGCATTTCGCTGATCTTTGTCGGTGAGCGCGCCAAACCGCTGGTCAACCTGCTGGAAACCGTCAGCCACGCCATCTTTAAAATGGTGTCGATCCTGATGAAGGCCGCGCCTATCGGTGCCTTCGGGGCCTTTGCCTTCACCATCGGCAAGTACGGCATCGCCTCCATCGTCAATCTGGCGGCGCTGGTCGGCACCTTCTATGCCACCTCGGCCCTGTTTGTGATCGTCATTCTGGGGGCCGTTTGTGCCGCCAACGGCTTCTCGATCTTCAAGCTGATCGGCTATCTGAAGGCGGAGCTTCTTCTGGTGCTCGGCACCTCGTCCTCGGAATCGGCCCTGCCGAGCCTGATGGAAAAGATGGAGGCCGCGGGCTGCAAGCGTTCGGTCGTCGGCCTCGTCGTGCCGACCGGCTATTCGTTCAACCTTGATGGCACCAATATCTACATGACGCTGGCGGCCCTGTTTATTGCTCAGGCCACCAATACCCACCTGTCGCTTGAGCAACAACTGCTGCTTCTGTCGGTCGCCATGCTGTCGTCCAAAGGTGCAGCGGGGGTGACGGGCGCGGGCTTCATCACCCTGGCCGCCACCCTGTCGGTGGTGCCCACCGTGCCCATCGCCGGTATGGCCATTATTCTGGGCGTTGACCGCTTCATGTCGGAATGCCGCTCGATCACCAACTTTATCGGCAATGCGGTCGCCACCGTCGTCGTCAGCCGCTGGGAAAAGTCAGTGGATATGGACACCTTCCGCGCCGCGTTGAGTGGCAAGCCCGTGGCTGTGGCCGAACCGGTCATGGCCATCCACGGGGCTCCGGCCGGCGTCCAGTTCGGCGAAAAGAGCGCGGACTGACCCTTAAAGAACGGAGCTTCCGGCCATCCCCGGCCGTGTCCCCCCAAGGTTCCGTTCTGACTGACCCGTGCCAGTGTATCGGTTCGAGCCTTCGGCACGGGTCCTTTTTAATCCCTTCTTTTTAGATGAATGCGAGACTGCGCCGCGGTTTCGCCAACGGAGACCCTCATGTCTGCGAATAGCCTTCTTTTGCCCACCGCCCTGCTTCTTGCCTTGCCGGTGGTCGTTCAGGCCGAAACGGTCAAATACTCGGCGGAAATCAAAGCCCTCAGCGACGGCATCTATCGCGCCGTCAGCCAGACCGAAGGCCGCCCGCAATACACGGTGGGCGGTCAGGCCGCCTATGGCAAGGTGTTTGGCGGCTTCCTGTACAAGTCGATGCGTGACCGCACGACCGGGGTCGATAACCAGACCCAGCTTCTGATCGGGTATAAATCGAAGTGGCTGGGCAATGACGTCACGTCGCGCGCCATCTTCAAGCAGTACAACGGCACCAAAACCGGCATTGATAACGAGTTTATGGAGTATGAGATCAATGCCGCGCGCAAGCTGAACGCGCGCCTGACGGCCAAGCTCAATCTGGCCTATTCGCCGGACAACTATGGCAAGGCAAAGCAGGCGACCTTTACCGAATGGGGGCTGGATTACAAGGTGACGCCGAAACTGACGGTTCAGGCGGCCAACGGCTTCCGCCACAATCGGGAGAGTGTAGATTACACCAGCTATCTGGCCGGGATGAGCTATGCGGTGACGTCGAAGTTTCTGGTCAGCCTGACCTATACCACGACGGACAAGGGCGATCTGGGGGCCAAATACGGCGATTCGACCTTCGTTACCCTGTCGAAGAAGTTTTAGAGCGGTATGATTTTAAGTGGAAACGGCTTCGCGCTTTAGCACCTCCCCTGATTTCAGGGGAGGGTGGCCCGAAGGGCCGGGTGGGGTTAAAGCAGCGGTATTTAACCCCACCGTCTTTGACGCCTGAGCGGCGTCAAATCCACCTCCCCTGAAATCAGGG
>NZ_JAIXSV010000198.1 GCF_027484505.1 Asticcacaulis sp. | reverse complement strand
GTGCGTTTCCCCAAGCAATGCGGTTCGATCTTCGCCCATTGGGCATCGGTTAGAATATTGCGGTCCATGAACAGTATGAATCACAATTCGATTCATCTGTGAATCCCCACAAACCCTAATCAGCAAATCACCATACATCAACAGTCTGAGTAATGCATCTATCCCCGTTATTCACAGGCTGTGAATCGGAGTTAAGTGGACAGCCGCCTTTGCGCCGCATAGGGGCAGCGACAGTCCGCCCCTGACCTGCTTAAACAGCCCCATGAACACGACCCTGCTCGACGCCCCCCTGCCCGTTTCGGCCGACACGCCACAGGCCCTGCCGCACAATCTCGAAGCCGAACAGGCCCTGCTCGGCACGCTGATGTTCGACAATGGAGCCTATGAGCGCCTGTATGATGGCCTGAGCGCCCGGCATTTTTACGAGCCGTTTCACCAGAAGCTGTTTGCCACCATTGAGGAGCAAATCCGCATCGGGCATCTGGCTGAGCCCATCGTCCTGCTCGACAAGTTCAAGACCGATCAGGCCTTCAATGATCTGGGAGGTATCCGCTACCTGGCCGATCTGGTGGATCGTGCCCCGCCTTCGGCCAATGCCTCGGATTATGCGCGCGTCATCTATGATCTGGCCCTGCGGCGTGATCTGATCCGTCTGGGCGGCGAAATCGCCCGTTCGGCTACGCAGGAAGGCAATGGCCGCGAACAGATCGAGCGCGCCGAAGCCCAGCTTTATGAGATGGCCGAAAAGGGCACCTCCTCGACCGGTTTCAAGACCTTCTCCGAAGCCGTCACCGGGGCCATTTCCAATGCCGAAGAAGCCTTCCACCGCGATGGCGGCCTGTCGGGTCTGGCGACGCGGCTGGACGACCTCGACCGGCAAATCGGCGGCCTGCATAAGTCGGACCTGCTGATCCTCGCCGGACGTCCCTCGATGGGGAAGACGGCGCTGGCCACCAATATCGCCATGAACGTGGCCAAGAAATACCGCTTCGAGATTCAGCCCGACGGCACGCGTAAGACGGTCGATGGCGGCGTAGTCGCCTTCTACTCGCTCGAAATGTCCGCCGATCAGTTGGCGACCCGTCTGCTGGCTGATGCCTCCGGCGTCTCCTCCGACCGCCTGCGCAAGGGGGAAATCGATGCGGTGGAGTTCGGTCGGCTCAAGGACGCGGCCATGGAGATCGCCTCCTATCCGCTGTATATCGACGATACCGGCGGTCTCAGCCTTGCCAAACTGACCGCCCGCGCGCGTCGCCTGAAACGCACCGCCGGCCTCGACCTCATCGTGGTGGACTACCTGCAACTGGTCACGACGGGCGACAGCAATATGAACCGCGTGCAGGAAATTTCGACCATCACCATGGGTCTGAAATCGCTGGCCAAGGAGCTTCAGGTGCCGGTCATCGCCCTGTCGCAGCTCTCGCGTCAGGTTGAAAGCCGCGACGACAAGCGCCCGCAACTGTCGGATCTGCGGGAATCCGGCTCGATCGAACAGGACGCCGATATCGTCATGTTCGTCTATCGCGAAAGCTACTATCTGGGCCGCGCCGAACCCAAGGAAGGCACGCCCGAACACCTGCAATGGCAGGAGGATATGGACAAGCTGCGCGGCACCGCCGAAGTCATTATCGGCAAGCAGCGTCACGGTCCCATCGGCACGGTACGCCTGTCGTTCGACGAAAACGTCACGCGGTTTGGTAACCTTGCACGTCAGGACCGGTATAGCAGCTACGAATAGAATGGCGTATCTTGCCGGCCAAACCGCTTTTTTGCTCTATCGCTTCGCTGCCTGAGAGCGGGTGGCAATCTGGCGCGTCAGGACCGGTACAGCAGCTACGAGCAGCAGAGTGGTGATTTCCTCCACAGATGGCCACAGAGGTATTTAGGAACCACAGATTAAACAGATTTCACAGATTGGCGCTTCGCGCTTTTTAGCCTTCACCGCTCTGGGCGCCTGCTTGAAACACCACAATCTGTGCAATCTGTGTAATCTGTGGTTTGAACTTCACTTTGCCCGCCACACGCTGAGACTATCTGCGTGCATCTGTGAAGAACAATTCCTCGCACGAAAGTTCGCAATTTGTTCTGGATTTTCGCGCCCGCTCAGGCTATCGGTTGCGCAGCATAAATCCTGTTGCGCGAGCGAATCATGTCCAAGGCTCAGGCCGTCTTTGTCTGCCAGTCCTGCGGGATGACCCACACCAAATGGGCGGGTCAGTGTTCCGGATGCCTGAGTTGGAACACTTTGGTGCAGGAGAGTTTTTCCGCCCCGCCGGGCAGCCTGAAACCCGAAACCTCGCCTTCGAAAATCTCAAGGCTTTCAAAGCTCAATTTTGAAACTCTTGATGCGCCAGACGAGGCACCGCAGCGCATGGTGACCGGCATCGAAGAGTTCGACCGGGTGTGCGGCGGCGGTATTGTGCCCGGTTCGGCCATCCTGCTGGCCGGTGATCCGGGTGTGGGCAAATCGACCCTGTTGTTGCAGGTCACCGCCCACGCGGCGCTGCGCAGCCTGAAGGTCGCCTATATTTCGGGCGAAGAGGCCGTTGAGCAGGTGCGTGGGCGCGCCTCACGCATGGGGGTCAGCAAGGCCCCTGTCGATCTGGCCGCTGAAACCTCGCTGCGCACCATTCTCGATGCACTGAAACGCGACACCTACGACCTCGTCATCATCGACTCCATCCAGACCCTGTGGTCGGACGCCATCGACGCGGCGCAAGGTTCGGTATCGCAGGTGCGGGCCTGCGCCGGTGAGTTAGTGCGGATGGCCAAAAAGAACCGCATCGCCATGATCCTTGTCGGCCACGTCACCAAGGAAGGCCAGATCGCCGGGCCGCGCGTCGTCGAACACATGGTCGATGCCGTGTTGTCTTTCGAGGGTGAGCGCGGCTATCCGTTCCGCATCTTGCGCGGTTCCAAAAACCGCTTCGGGGCCACCGATGAGATCGGGGTATTTGAAATGGGCGATGGTGGTTTGCGCGAAGTGCCGAACCCCTCGGCCCTGTTTCTCGGCGACAATGATGAACGCTCATCGGGTTCGGCGGTGTTCGCGGGAATCGAAGGCTCGCGTCCGGTACTGGTCGAAATTCAGGCGTTGGTGGCCCCATCAGCCTTGGGCACGCCACGCCGCGCCGTCGTGGGGTGGGATTCCGGGCGTCTGGCCATGATTCTGGCCGTGCTCGAATCGCGCTGCGGGTTGGGGTTCGGTGGTAAGGATGTCTATCTGAATGTCGCCGGCGGACTTAAGATCAACGAACCCGCCGCCGACCTGGCGGCCGCCATGGCGCTGGTTTCGGCCCTACTCGATCAGCCCCTGCCCAAGGCGTCGGTTATCTTCGGGGAAATCAGCCTGTCGGGCGAAGTGCGCGGCGTGTCGCGCATGGAAGCGCGCATGAAAGAGGCCCTGAAACTCGGCTTTTCCAACGCCATCGCCCCCGTCGCGGCTCAGGACAATGCGCCGTTTGAGGTCAAGACCTACTCGCATCTGGTCAATGCCATGGGCGCCTTCGACCTCAACAGTTAGAGTCTTCGTCGGCTCAGTTGAGGCGACGCATGGCTCTAATTTTTTGTAACACCTCATGCCGAAAAGTGGCGTCCACTTTTGGCTTCGCCGAACTTCGTTTCGGCATGAGGTTTAAATCAGGACTATCGCTTTTTTATAAAAAAGGCCAGAATGGTTAATAGGCTCCGGTAACGCCGGTACGGGTTTAAAGCCATTGTGAGGGGACGCACATGCAAGGCTACGATCTGATCTTTCTGGGCATATTGCTGTTTTCCTGCCTGTCGGGTTTTACGCGCGGCGCGACGCGCGAAATCGTCGGCACGGCCTCCTTCATTCTGGCCATACTGATTGCCAT
>NZ_JAIXSV010000127.1 GCF_027484505.1 Asticcacaulis sp. | reverse complement strand
GGCGGCGCGACCGAGAAGCATTTGGGACAGGGAAGGCGGTATCGTGCTCATACCGCCTTTATGCTGTGATTCAGGTATTTAAATGGTTAATGCGAGTTAAGCTCTTACACTTTCAGCTTGGGGCGCACGCGGCTTAAGCCCCCGTCCACGCCCAGCACCTGCCCGGTGATCCAGTCGTTTTGCGGATCGAGCAGGAAGGCAATGGCGCGGGCCACGTCTTCGGGCTTACCCAGCCGCCCCAGAGCGTGCATGGATTCAGACACGCGGCGACCGGCGTCCGATCCGACCAGCCCCGCCGTCAGTGGCGTTTCGACCAGACCGGGGGCTATGGCATTGATGCGCAGGTTCTGCCCGGCATAGGAGGCGGCGGCGGAGCGCGTCAGGCCGATGACCCCGGCCTTGGCGGTGGCAATGGCTTCATGATTGGCCAGCCCTTCCAAGGCGGCGGCCGACGACAGCAGCACCACCGAACCGCCTTCGGTCATGTGCCGGGCGGCAGCGCGTACCGTGGCAAAGGCCGTGGTGAGCGAGGCGGTGATGGTGGCGTCATACTGGCTGCGGCTGGTCAGGCCTGCCGATTTCAGCAGCAGCGACCCGGCCAGATTGACCACCCCATCCAGCTTGCCCACCTTTGCAAAGATGGCGTCCACGGCATCGAAATCCGCAGCGTCCACGAGATGATCCGGGGTGATCGTGCGGTCGCTGCGGGCGGTGGTCATCACCTCATGCCCGCCCTGCCGCAGATGCTGCACAAGGCTCTGTCCGATGCCGGACCCTGCTGCAATGATCAGATAACGCGCCATAGCCGAACTCCTGTTTCCGCCTTCTACGGCGGACAGGCGACCTCAGACCAGTCGCTTGCGCAGCGCCGCTGAGGTCAGGTCGATAAGGACCACGGCGGCAACGATAATCAGGGCGATGGCCGACACGCGGGCGTAGTTGAAACTGTCAATGTTCTGGAACAGGGCGTATCCGATGCCCCCTGCGCCAATCAAACCCAGCACGGTGGCTGAGCGAACACTCGACTCAAACCGGTAGAGTGCGAAAGAGGTCCAAAGCGGGGCAACTTGTGGAATGACCCCCCAGACGATTTCCTGAAGACGCGTACCGCCGGTGGCGCGCACTCCTTCGATAGGTGGCTGATCCACAGCCTCGACGGCTTCGGAAAATAACTTGGCCAGTACACCTGTATTATGCACAGCCAGAGCCAATACACCTGCCAGCGGTCCTAAACCTACGGCGACAAGGAAAGCTGTACCGAGCACCACCTCATTGACAGCGCGCAACAGATCCATCAGGCGCCGTGTCGGAAATCGTATCCATGCAGGCACGACATTGTTGGAGCATAACAAAGCGAAGGGTATGGCTAATCCCACGGACATCAGCGTGCCCCAGATGGCCACCTGAATGGTTATCCACATTTGTTGAATGTAGTAGGCGACTGTATTTGCATCTGAAAAATCAGGATGAAGGTAGTCGTTTAAATAGGCACGGGTGTTTTGCCATTTTTGTATCAGCAAGGGCAGATCGCCCATCTGCGCGCCCTTGAAACTGAGCGCCAGCAACAGGCCAAAGCCCAGCCACAACCCCCAGCTCACAAGCTTTTCGGGCAGGGAGGCGCGCGGTGGCTGAAGCGCTTCGGGCGAAGAGGGGTGAACCATTACTGCGCGTCGGGGCGTGTGGCGGGCGCAGAGTCGGGCAGGGCCTGCGGTGCGGCCTGACGCGCAGCGGCTTCGCGCGAAATGGCTTTCAGCTCAGCCTCGGCCTTGCGGATGGCGGCGGCATCCCCGGCGTTTTGCGCCTTGATCAGCGCTTCGGCGGCTTCCATTTCGCGCACGGGCAGAAGGTGGGTATCGTCCGCCGGCTTGAACACGCCAAAGATCAGATTGTTCAGTATCTTGAGCTGACGCTGGCCCTCGGCGTCAGTGCCCGTGCCATAGGACAGGAAGAAGGAGCGTATCTTCTCCTTGGTCGCCGGATCGAGGTCCTTGCGATAGATGATGGGGTCTTCCGGCAGGGTGGGAGAGGTCCAGATAATCTTGATCTGTTTCAGCTTTTCGGGAGAGACCTGCGCCATGCGCTCCAGCGAGGCATTGTTGTTGGTGGCCGCGTCAATCATGCCATTGGCCACGGCCTGGAAATTGGCCTCATGGCTGCTGGAGCGCACACTCTTGAAGCACTTGGCCGGATCAACCTTGTGCGGCAGGAAGAAGTAGGTCATCGGCGCCAGCGTGCCGGAGGTCGATTTGACATCGCCCAGACCAAAGGTGCGTTTACCATCGCATTTCAGCAGGTCTTCTGCGGTCAGCGGGGAATCGGCGCGCGCAATGATGACGCTCTGGTAGCCATCGACGCCGGACGGGTCAGACGAGCGTGCAAACACTTCGCCATCGGCGCGGCGCACGGCCTCAAGCCCGGAAGCGTTGGAGAACCAGCCGACCTGCACCTGATTAAAGCGCATGGCCTCGATCAGCGCCGTGTAGTTGGAACCGAAGAAGGGCTTCACCTTAAGCCCGGTCTGCTTTTCCATATCGGCCAGAAAGGGCCGCCACAGGGGCTCCTGATTTTGCGCGTTCTCGGTGGACAGGATGGAGAAGCTGATTTCCGTGCGCGGACCCTTGGCCTGATCCGCCTTGCCGCAGCCCGACGTCAGGAAGGGCAGGGCGAGGGCCGAAGCCGACAAACCTCTCAGCATAGCCTTGCGCGACAGGGTCATGACGGGTCTCTCCAATAGGCCTGCTCGATCTCAGGGCCATAGATTTCGCTCAGGTGGTCCGCGCTCAGGCCGTCGGCCGGACCGTCATATACGATCTTGCCGTCCTTGAGGGCCAGAATACGGTCGCAATATTTCATAGCATAGTCCACCTGATGCAAGGTGACGATGACGCCAACGCCACGGTCTTCGTTAAGATGCACCAGAAGCTCCATCACCTTGCGCGCCGTCACCGGGTCCAGCGAGGCGACCGGCTCATCGGCCAGAAGGAGGCGCGCATCCTGCACAATGGCGCGGGCAATCGCGCCGCGCTGCTGCTGACCGCCAGACAGGGTGTTGGCGCGCTGCGACGCCTTGTCGGCTATGCCCACCGTATCGAGTGCCTGCATGACGCGCTGTTTCTCCTCGGCGGTCCACAGGCCGAACAGGCCACGCAAAGGCGGAATGCGCCCCAGAAGCCCCAGCGCCGCATTGGTAAACAGGCTGAGCCGTCCCACCAGATTGAATTGCTGCGCCACCATGCCGAGATCGGCACGTGCTGCCCGCACCTCAGCCCCCAGGCGGCCATCGGCCTGCACCGTGCGGCCCAGAACCGTAAGGGGGCCGGAGCCTTCGTCGCCGACGATCAAACCGGACAGGCTGCGCAACAGGGTGGACTTGCCCGATCCGGACGGCCCGATCAGGCCGATGCGCTGCGGGCGGTCCATGGTGAAGGAGATATTATCCAGCGCCTTGAAGCGACGCGTCGGTGCCTCACCCTGCGCTTTGAGCGCAAAGCTTTTCGACAGCGACTGAACGTCAACAAGGCTCGGCATATGCGCTCACGGGGCAACCCCGTCCCCCCCTGCGCCGACACCTGAACGCAGTGCGGCGTTAACAAAGATGAACGCCGGAGTCTTGCCGAAGTTTGAGCGCTTTGGCAACCATCGCCTTTGCCGCGCGCAAAAGGTCGCAGCGCTTACGCCGCCAGTTGCATCACCTGATGCTGGGTAAAGCGGAAGTCATTGAGCATATGAACCCCGAAGGAGTCCTCCCCGACCCAGATAATGCTAGCGTCTACTTCCGCGTCCACCAGACGGATCACCACGGTGTCGCCGGGCGTGAGCCCCGGCGTGACGCCGATGCGCGCGCCGGTTTCGCTGATGTCATAGAGGCGCAGATTGCGGACCGTGCGGCCCGCCACCTCTATGTCCACCGTCTCGGTCGAGGCGTAGCGCGCGGCCACCCGCTTATCGACCAGCTCATCCAGAAGGGACGCCAGTTCGGTTTGCATATCGCGCGAAGCCCCCGCCATATCCTGAGAAATGGCCTGCATGTCGTCTGCGGTGCGTTCAGTCCGGCGCGTGGCTTCGGGCAGCAGGTTGATAATGCGTTCGGCCTCGCGATTGCCCAGAGCGGCGCGTTCCAGATTGTGACGGATGGTTTCGGCGGCCTGGCTCTGGGTTTTTACGGCATCGGCGACCGTGCGCGACGTCTGGGCCACAGCGGCGATAATGCCGGTGACTTCTGACACGGAGCCGACCATGCTTTCGGCGGCCAGACGCACGTCATTGATCTGGGCTTCGATTTCAGCGGTCGCGCGACCGGTCTGATTGGCCAGCGACTTGACCTCTCCGGCCACGACCGCAAAGCCCCGACCCGCCTCACCGGCACGTGCGGCTTCGATGGTGGCGTTGAGTGCCAGCAGGTTGGTCTGGGCGGCAATGTCCTGAATGAGGCGCGACACTTCGCCGATGCGTTCGACGGCCTGTGTCAGGGCCTGTGCCATATCGCGCGAACGCTCCAGTTCTCCGGCCACGCGATCGGTCATTTCCGCGCTTTCGCTGGTACGACGGGCGATGTCCCCAAAGCTCTGCGACACCTCGGCCATGCCGGCGGTGACGCTGTCCACATCGCGTGCCGACGCGCTCAGACGGTCGATGGCCGCCGTCAGTTCCTCGCGCGTTTTTTTGGCGGTGAGGCTGAATTCACCGGTCGAATCCCCGACTGAGGACGACAGGGTCTGTACGGCATCCATCACATCGGTGATGGCATTGCGGATACGTTCCGACAGGGTATTGATGCGGTCTTTTTCTTTGATGATTAGCTCGTTGCGTTTCACATCATTGGCGGCATCGGCAATCTTCTCGATAGTGCGGCGACGGAAAAACTCCAGCGCGCGTCCGACCTGTCCGATTTCGTCTTTTCGCGTGGCTTCGGGGAGGCTGGCATTGAGGTCCCTGTCCGCCAGATGGCGGATATTCTGATCCAGCCCGTTGATAGCCTTCAGGATCGAATGAGCCAGCCCCAGCGCCATAAACACCGCCAGCAGAGCCGCCGCCACAGTGACGGCCAGCAGGGTATAGAGGGTGGTAGAGAAGCCGCTGATCCGTTTCTGCAAAAGCCGGCTCAACTCGCTGGCTGAGGCTTGCCACAGGGCATCGCTTGCCTTGGCGTAGGCGACTTTGGCGCGGGTCAGGGGCGTTAGATCGACACCTGTCGCATTACCCTGCGTCTGGATCTGATGCGCGAGGCTCAGGGCTTCGGCTTCCAAGGCCTGAGCGGAGGCGTGATAGGCGTCGCGCTCGGTCTTGAGCGCCGATAGCAAACTGCCGTTGGCGGCGATCGCTTTGTCGAGCGAGGTGATCTGACCCTGCCAGGCGGCGCTGAACTGCCCTACGCCCACGACAAGGCTGGTTGTTTCTTCGGTGCTCAGACTGGCCTTCGTCTGATAGGCCGCCATGTCCCGCAGCACCAATGAAATGCGGTTCAGAGCATCCGGCGCTTTGAACGCCATCGAGTCCATTACGTAATAACTGTCAATATCGGGATCGAGCGTCAGGTTGGAACGGTCGCTGAGGACGGTAAGCAGCGCCAAAGCGGCCTCTGCGTCCGGCGCCCTAGACAGGGCCTCGGCCTCGCTTGCCGCCAAAGCCTTCAAAGCCGGAGACTGCGCATCAAGGGCCGGAACGGGCCCTGAACCACCGGAAAGCTGTGCGGTTGTCCCGTTGAGAACGGGCCAAACGGCGCGCATGGCCTCGACGCCCTGAATTTCCTTGCGTCCGAAATTGATGTCCTTCAGCGATTGCTGCACAAACAGGTAGCTCATGAGCACAATTGGGACCAGAAAGACCCCGGTCATGATGATGAGCTTGCTGCGAATACTAAAGGCGGTGAAAGGCATGGCGTAATCCGGGCAGGGCAACTTATTGCAAAAAGAACAGTGTTTTGGTTTCGGTTTTCTTAATACCGACACGGGTCTTTCAAATTTAAAACAGGATCAATTGTCACAAAAAACGCCTTTACAGTCAGGCGAAAATACCCGATATAGCCCGCTTCCGGCGGACCCCGACACACAGGTCGGCGCCCTGGGGCCCCAAGAGGTAATGTCTCGAAGGGCTGGGCGTCGTTGAAACGCTGCTAACGCCGGTCTGGGTTTAACTTAACTTTACGGGGTATTGGCAGTGGCACACTTCCAATCGGCCCTGGACCTGGTCCGCGAGCAGTCACCGGAAAAGCCCGTCGCCCTTGTGCGACGTGAGCCTGTTTCCGTCGCAGCGCAATGGTTCCAGCGCCACTTCAACGGCGATGTTTTCTACGCAGTCAAGGCGAACCCTTCGGCGTGGGTGATTGAAACCCTGCTCGACGCCGGGATCGGTTCGTTCGACGTGGCCTCCATCAATGAAGTCAAGCTGGTGCGTGGCCTTGCGCCTGAGGCGCGTCTGGCCTTCATGCACCCCGTCAAGTCGCGCCGCGCCATCGCCGAAGCCTATTCCGATTTCGGTGTAAAGACTTTCAGCCTCGATACCCACGAAGAATTGCAGAAGATCCTCGACGCCACGGGTGGCGCGAAGGACCTCAATCTGATCGTGCGTCTGGCGACGTCAGGCGAAGGCTCGAACCTGCCCCTGACCAACAAGTTCGGCGCGCAGCCCTATGAGGCACCGGCGCTCTTGCTGGCCGCGCGTCAGGCGACGCAGGACCGCATGGGCGTCTCCTTCCATGTGGGTTCGCAATGTATGCGTCCGACAGCCTATGCGGCGGCCATGTCGGCGGCGTCTCGCGCGCTGGTTCGTGCCGGCGTGCTGGCGGATATTGTCGATGTCGGTGGGGGCTTCCCCTCGGTCTATCCGGGCATGGTGCCGCCGTCCCTGCCCGAATATATGGACGTCATCCATCGCGCCTTCGACGAAATGAAGGTGCACGAGGCGACCGAACTGTGGGCTGAGCCCGGCCGTTCGCTGGTAGCGGAATCGACCTCGATTCTCGCCCGCGTTGAACTGCGCAAGGGCGACGCCCTCTATCTGAACGATGGGGCCTACGGCAACCTGTTCGACGCTACCCACGCCAAATGGCCCTTCCCGGTGCGTCTGCACCGCGCCGAAGACGGGGACGAGCAACCGGAACTGAAGCCGTTTCGTTTCTACGGCCCGACCTGTGACTCCATCGACCACATGCCGGGGCCGTTCTGGCTGCCCGCCGATGTGGAAGAAGGCGATTACGTCGAAATCGGGATGCTGGGGGCCTATGGGGTCGCCATGACCACCGGTTTCAACGGCTATGGTCAGACCGAAACCGTCTTCCTCGATGACGCGCCGATGGCTTCGCTGTTCGGTCTGGGCCCGCGCTCGCTGAACGTGCCGCGCAGCCTTTTCGACAGCGTCGAAGAGAATAAGGTCGTGCGCCTCAACCGCCCCAAAGGCGGCAAGCGCGGCAAGAAACGCAGTAAGTAAAACACACAAGGGTCGGTTTTTTCAGAACCGGCCCTTGTTTTTCGCCCAATCATGTAACATATAAAGTTACATGAAAAGAGATGGCAAACTTTCCGGTATGTTGCACGTTCTTCTGCACATGGCGGACACGGATAAGGCCGTGACGTCCGAACGGCTTGCGCAGATGATGGGCACCAATCCCGTGGTCATCCGCCGCGTCATGGCGGGCTTGCGCGAACAGGGGCTTGTGCAATCCGAAAAAGGGCATGGCGGCGGCTGGCGGCTGGGGCGACCGCTGGTGGAGGTGACTCTGGCTGAGGTCTACAGGGCCGTTGGTGAACCAGAGTTGTTCGCCATGGGCAATCGCAGCGAAAACCCGCAGTGTCTGGTGGAACAGGCCGTCAATGCTGCCATCGACAGCGCTCTGTCTGAGGCTGAGGCCTTGTTGATGCAGCGTTTTGGCGAGGTGACACTGGCTATGCTGGCCGCCGATTTCCAGCGCCGCGCCGCAGCCCGCGGCTACCCCCTTCTCAAAGATCACCCCCATCCGGAGACCCGTCATGACCCCAGCCACGATCTATGACGCCCTGATCGTCGGCGGCAGCTTTGCCGGCCTGTCCGCGGCCATGCCACTGGCGCGCGCGGCCAAAAAGGTCTGCGTGCTCGACAGTGGTCAGCCGCGAAACCGCTTTGCCGAGGCGTCGCATGGCTTCTTCGCTCAGGACGGCGTGGCCCCCCTGACGCTCAAGGCCGCCGGACGTGAGAAACTGGCCGCCTATCCCACCGTGGATTTTGTCGAGGGCGAAGCGATCCGCGCGCAGAGGTCGGACGACGGTTTCGTGGTCGAGACCCTGCACGGCGAGAGGCTCTACGCACGCAAGCTGGTGTTGGCCTTTGGCATCCGCGATCACCTGCCCGACGTGCCGGGCCTTGCCGAACGCTGGGGCGGGACGGTTTTGCATTGTCCCTACTGCCACGGCTATGAGTTTCTGAACCAGCCGCTGGGTGTGCTGCGCGTTACCCCCATGTCGGTGCATCAGGCCCTGCTGATCAGCGAGTGGGGGCCAACGACCTTCTTCCTCAATGGCGGGGACAGGCCCGACGCCGAAACCCTCGGTCACCTCAAGGCGCGTGGCGTGCAAATCGAGCCTGCGCCGATTGCGACGCTGGAAGGCGAGGCGGAGACGCTGGACGGTGTGCGTCTGAGCGACGGACGCGTTGTTCCGCTGGCGGCGCTGTATGTGGCCACGCGCACCGAAATGACCAGCCCGTTGGCCGAACAACTGGGTTGCATCATACAGGACGGTATGCACGGGCCGCTGATCGTGGTCGATCAAATCGGTCAGACCAGCGTGCCGGGTGTTTTTGCCGCGGGCGACATCACGCGCTCCATGCACAATGCCAGTTTCGCCGCAGCGGACGGCGTGATGGCGGGTGTGGCGGCGCACCGTTCGCTGGTCTTCGGGCCGCTGGGGCTGTAGGCCTGAACCCTTGGCTGCCCTTTGCAAAACCTTGATTTGCAAAGTGCCGGCTTATGGGCTATAGGCCGCTCCCTGTAAAATCCCGCCCCATCGCACCGTCTGGGGGGTACCGGGCACATGACGGGCGTCCACCTTTCTCCTCTTTACCAAAAAGGACCAAGCGATGAACGCTAACACCCCCCAATCCAACCAAAAGGCCGCCCTGCTTCAGAACACCGTGGAGCACGTCGATATCACCTCTTACGACGCGCGCCCGATCATCGACTCGATGCGCAAGATGTCGTTTTCGTCGCGCGATACCGCTCGCGCCGCCGACATCTTCAACATGGCGCTGGAAGACAAGGACTGCTCGCCGTGGCTGATCCTCGCCGGTTCGACCTCGGCCGGCGGCTGTATGCACGTCTATCGCGACATGGTGAAGTTCGGCATGATCGACGCCGTGGTCGCCACCGGTGCCTCGATCGTCGATATGGACTTCTTTGAAGCGCTGGGCTTCAAGCACTATCAGGCCGCCGGTCAGGTGGACGATAACGTCCTGCGCGACAATTATATCGACCGCATCTACGACACCTATATCGACGAAGAAGAGCTTCAGGCCTGCGACCACACCATCCTTGAGATCGCCAACCGCCTTGAGCCGCGCGGCTATTCCTCGCGCGAATTCATCTGGGAAATGGGCAAGTGGCTGTCGGAAGGCAATGCCAAGAAGGAAGGTTCGCTGATCCAGACCGCCTATGAGCACGGCGTGCCGATCTTTTGCCCGGCCTTTGTGGACTCGTCCGCCGGTTTCGGCCTTGTGAAGCACCAGAAGGAGCGCGCCGCCGCCGGTAAGCCCTATCTGATGCTCGACGCGATTGCCGACTTCCGCGAACTGACCGACATCAAGATCGCGGCCGGCACCACCGGCCTGTTCATGGTCGGCGGCGGCGTGCCGAAGAACTTCGCTCAGGACACCGTCGTGTGCGCCGAAATCCTCGGCGTCGAAGCCGACATGCACAAGTACGCGGTGCAGATCACCGTCGCCGACGTGCGTGACGGTGCCTGCTCGTCCTCGACGCTGAAGGAAGCTGCCTCGTGGGGCAAGGTTTCGACCACCTACGAACAGATGGTCTTTGCCGAAGCCACGACGGTTGTGCCGCTGATCGGTTCGGACGCCTACCACCGTGGCGCGTGGAAGTCGCGTGAGAAGCGCAACTGGGCCAAGCTGTTTGCGTAAACCCTGAGTAAATGACGCCGATTTTTGAGAATAAGTCTTGATAATCGTTTGCTTAACGGTATCAAAATGCCATTAACCAAAGATCGGCGTCAGAGATCACGATTTTTTTTTACTCAGCCTCTTCCCTTTTTCAAAATAGTAGCTATTTAGGCTCTAACGACGGTGACACACGTAATTGAGTCGCTGTCATAAGTTCGTCGCCGGGATCATCCCCCCCCCCTCGAATCCGGCGGCATGCGCGGCCCTCTCTGCCCCCCAGAGAGGGCCGTTGTTATTTCGGCATCCGTTATGGGGCAGATCGGGATTTTTGGATTTGCGCTCAACGTGCGTTTTGCACGGGTCTGCCCCCCAGAGAGGGCCGTCGTTATTTGGCCGTCTGCTTCCTGATTACCCCAATCCTCGCCAGCCATATCTCGACACGCTGCGGCCATTCGGAAATCGGCAGGCCTGTGGGGCGTAAGCCAAACGCGTGGCCGCCCCTGGCATAGAGGTGCATTTCGACGGGTACGCCGGCCTGTTTAAGCGCGGCTTCATAGACGAGCGAATGACGCACGTCGTCCACGGGGTCATCCTTGGCGTGCAGAAGGAAGGTCGGCGGCGTTCCCGGTGTGACCTTGATGTCTGGCTCAAGGGTGAGGTCGGGTTCCCGCCACAGATGTCCGGGATAGAGAACCACTGCAAAATCCGGCCGGAAGGTCTGCGAATCCGCCGCATCCACCGGTGCATAGGCCGCCTCAGCGCGCGTACTGACCGCGGCCGCCAGATGCCCTCCGGCTGAAAAGCCCAGCACTCCGATACGCTTCGGGTCGATGCCATAGGTTTGCGCATCCTGACGCAACAGACGCAGCGCCCGCTGCGCGTCCTGAAGCCCCATCCACACATTCGGGTGTTCACGGCAATTACACTCAGGATTCCACCACGGCCCTGAGGCCGGTACCCGGTATTTAAGTACAACGCACGTAATGCCCCTGGGTGTCAGCCAGTCGCAGACCTCAGTTCCTTCAAGATCCATAGCCAGCACGCGATACCCGCCACCCGGCAGGACCACAACGGTTGCGCCCGTGTTGTCGCCCTGTGCGGGATAGATCGTCAGGCTGGGCTGAGAAACGTTGCTGATCTGCGTCCACGCTTGCCCGGCGACCAGCGACTTGCCCTTGCCCGTCTGTTCGGGGCCCTTGGCTCTGGGGTTGCCCATATGGGCGGCTTCGGGCCACAGCGCCACCGTCACAGGCGCGGCCGAAGCCGATGAGGCCATGAGGGAAAGGCAGAACATCGCAGTGACTGTTCTGCGGGTCATCTGTTTAGGCCGCCCGTCGCAAACGACGCGGCAGGGCGCGCAACCGCGCCCACAGTTTTTTCTTTTCCGCGTCCGGATAGGGTTCCAGATTGCGGATGAATTCCTCCGCGCAGGCCCGCCACGAAAACTTTTCGGCATGGCGGCGCACATGAGCGCGATCGAGCGTCAAAGCCTCGGTGATGGCGACACTGAGGTCATCGTCAATGACACCCGCCCCCGTACCGGGGATCAGGTCGATGGGGCCGTGGGCCGGGAAGGCGGCCACCGGCGTCCCGCAGGCCATGGCCTCCAGAATGACGAGGCCGAAGGTGTCAGTCAGCGACGGGAAAACAAACACGTCGGAATCGGCATAGGAGCGCGCCAGTTCCTCACCGAACCGCGCGCCGGTAAACACCGCGTCCGGGTATTTTTCCTTAAGTTCTTCAAGCTGCGGCCCCTTGCCGACCACCACCTTGGTGCCGGGCAGGTCGAGCGACAGGAAGGCTTCGAGGTTCTTTTCAATGGCCACGCGGCCGATATAGGTCATGATGGGGCGCGGCAGGTCGCCAAAGATCGGCTCAAGGTCCGGGCGGAACATCTCTGTATCGACGCCACGCGTCCACGGGGAGATGTTCTTGAAGCCGCGCGCCTCAAGGTCTTTTTGCAGGGTGGGCGTCGCCACCATCACGCGGCCCGACGGCTTGTGGAACCAGCGCATATAGCCATAACCCCAGCTGAGCGGGATGGGCAGGCGCGCCGACACATATTCCGGAAACTTGGTGTGGTAAGACGTGGTGAAGGGCATCTTCCATTCCATGCACACCCGCCGCGCCGCAAGGCCTACAAAGGCTTCGGTGGCGATATGCACGGCATCCGGCTCATAGTCCTGGATGATTTCGCGCACTTCTTCGTAGCAACCCAGAGCCAGCTTGACCTCCGGGTAGTCGGGCCACGATACCGATTTGAACTGGGTATAGTCCACGATCTTGAATTCATGGCCGAGCTTTTCGCATTCGGCGATGACTCGTTTCATCGTCGTGACCACGCCATTGACCTGAGGGTCCCACGCATCGGTCGCCAGTAAGATACGCACAATCGTTTCCGTCTGTTGTCCTGACCCTCTTGTCTAAAGGGCATCGGGCGGTCTGTGAAGCATGATTTTATTTCACCCCTGCGACAGTAACCACAGGGCTGGGGGAAATCCGGCGATTTTTACGCAGATGCGAACGGTAAAGGGTCGGTTTTTCAGGGTCTGCCGCCGCTTTTGTGGGGAGCGGGTTGTTGCGATGCACAAAAAGGCGCGTATAATCGGCTCCATGGTACAAAGTCGCGTCAAACACTCCAGCCCCTTGTCAACCGCGACGAATGACCGGAATGTGAGTAGCGTCCGCGCCCGTAAAGAACACACCACGGGAGGCCAGCGCGCGGAGGCTGGAAGGCAGCTTATGAGCGATCGACCGAAAGACACGCCCAAGTCCCGCCGCACGCGGGTTCAGATTCTCGACACCGCCATGCGGTTGTTCGCCGATCTGGGCTATGACCGTGCGGGCAATGCCGCCATCGCCGAAGCCTGCGGCCTGACGCGCGGAGCCATGCTCTATCACTTCCCGACGCGCGAAGCGCTGGTGGAAGCTGCCGCCTGGCACATCCACGCCGCGCGCGAAGCCGCCTTTGAGGCCGAAGCCGGTAAGCTGAAACCGGGTCAGGACGCATTGGATGGGGCCATCGACGCCTATTGGCGACTGCTCAGTTCAGTGCCGTTTGCTGCCTTTCTGGCGCTGGAACGTGCCGCGCGTCAGGACGAGGACGTAGCCAAGGCCATACGCCCGGCGCAGGAAGCCTTTGACCGCGGGGCCATGGGCCGCGCCACGCCGGGCTTTATCACGGCTGGTGTCGATGCGCGTTTTCAGGCCAGCCGTGATCTGGCCCGCTTTGCGCTGGATGGGCTGCATCGGGCGGCCCTGACCTATGATCAGCCCGAACGCATCGAAAACCTGCTCAATGTCATCAAGCGGGCGGTGCACATGCTGAACCGCAAGGGCGACGTGACGGACCTCTGGATCGATTGAGATGTGCGACGCGTCGGTCACCCTGCGTCTCACCCTTACTGATCCCGTCTCCGGGGTCACCTACAGCCTTCAGAATAAGGACAATCACCCCGTCGCTCCGCAAACGGCGGGAGACGGACCGCTGTCTTTCGATGTACCGCTGCGCCTGAGCGAGGATGGCCGCTGGCTGGGGCCGTTCGTGCGCCGCGAAGGCCCCGAACGCCGCTTTGTCTATATCGCCATCGGCACTTCGGCAGGTGACCACAGCAGCGAATGGACGCGCCGCGCCAAGATCGACATTCACGATATGCCCGACACTCTGAAAATCGCGGCCCGCAGCGGCGGCGTGCCTGAAGCGCGCCTGCCCGGTCGCGGTAAGGACGGCTCACCGGCCTGCGCCTCCGTCCGCGTGCGCGAATGGCGTCTGGCTGAGGGCTCAGAAAACGGCTGACTTTCGGGCACGTAAAAGATATTAGCCACGAAAAACACGAAAAGACACGAACTTCGAGCGCTTACAGGGTTATTGCCCGAAGGGCTTCTGATCGTTTTCCGGCTCTTACGCGATCAGGCGCTTCGCGCGGGATCAACACTGGCGCGTTCGTGTTTTCTCGTGTTTTTCGTGGCCCATCCTTTTCGAAAGCTCACCATGCGTCAGTTGCTGCGTTCCAAGATCCACAATGCCTACGTCACTGAGGCCAATCTGGCCTATATTGGGTCTATCACCATAGATGAGGACCTGATGGACGCCGTCGGCCTGTGGGAAGGTGAGCGTGTGCTGGTGGTGTCCAACACGTCGGGGGCACGGCTGGAAACCTACGTCATCACCGGTGAGCGCGGCTCAGGCAAGATCGCCATGAACGGCGCCGCCGCCCATCTGATCAGCGAATCTGAGCAGATCATCATCATGGGTTTTGAGCTGACCGATGCGCCGATTATCCCCAGAGTCGTGCTGGTGGATCGTCAGAATCGGGTTGACCGCTACCTCAGCGAAACCCCCTCGACGATTCTCTAACAGGACTCTTTTTTAGGGGTATTTTTGCCTTTCGCGCCCAAACCCTTGTGCCGCTTGGCATAATGTTTTTTTTAGGATTTTGTTAACGAAAAACTTCGCCTCTGCGGCGACTTGGCCGTTGACGATGCGATCCGATTATGGCCCCATATAGGGGCTGACGGCGGTCTTCGACACTATATCTAGTTGTCTTGGGTCTGACCTTCGGTGCTCCGGGGGCGGAGCGGTTTTCTCAGGCATACCAGGTGAGTGTGACGATGTCGGCAAATGATGCGGCGGCGAAGGTTCAGGGTGCGGCGTCTGTTAAGGGTACGCTCAAGGTGCGTCCCAAGGAGCGTCCGGAGTTCAAGCTGATCAAGACGGTCGTGACCGATCCGTCCAAGGACGACAAGCTCACCGACTTCGGCAAGAAGACGCTCGACGACCGTTATCTGCTGGCCGGTGAAACCTATCAGGACATGTTCGCCCGCGTCGCCACGGCCTATGCCGACGACTCCGAACACGCCCAGCGCATCTACAACTATATTTCGAACCTGTGGTTCATGCCGGCAACCCCGGTGCTGTCGAACGGCGGGGCCAAGCGCGGCCTGCCCATCTCCTGCTTCCTCAATTCCGTGCCCGATTCGCTCGAAGGCATTGTCAGCGTATGGAACGAAAACGTGGCGCTGGCCTCCAATGGCGGTGGTATCGGCACCTACTGGGGCGGCGTTCGCTCCATCGGTGAAAAGGTCAAGGGCGCAGGCCAGACATCGGGCATCATCCCCTTCATCCGCGTGATGGACTCCCTGACGCTGGCGATTTCGCAAGGCTCCCTGCGTCGCGGTTCGGCCGCTGTCTATATCGACATCTTCCACCCGGAAATCGAAGAGTTCCTCGAAATCCGCAAGCCGTCGGGCGACTTCAACCGTAAGGCGCTCAACCTGCACCACGGTATCTCGATCACCGATGAGTTCATGGAAGCCGTGCGTGACGGCGCACAGTTCGGCCTGCGTTCGCCCAAGAACAACGAAATCATCCGCTATGTGGACGCGCGCGCCCTGTGGCAGAAGATCCTCGAAATTCGCATGCAGACCGGTGAGCCTTATCTGATCTTCGCCGACACGGTGAACCGCTCCATGGCTCCGCACCAGCGCGAACTGGGCCTGAAGGTCAAGCAATCGAACCTGTGCGCCGAAATCATGCTGCACACGGGTAAGGACCATCTGGGCCATGAGCGCACCGCCGTGTGCTGCCTGTCCTCGGTCAATGCCGAAACCTTCCTCGAATGGCGCGATGAGCCGCGCTTCATCGAAGACATCATGCGCTTCCTCGACAACGTGCTGGAAGACTTTATCCAGTCGGCCCCGGACGCCATGTCCGCCGCCGTCTATTCGGCGCAGCGCGAACGTTCGGTCGGCCTCGGTCTGATGGGCTTCCACTCCTTCCTGCAATCGCAGGGCGTGGCCTTTGAATCCGCTATGGCCAAGTCGTGGAACATGCGCCTGTTCAAGCACCTGCGCCGCGAAGCCGACAAGGCCTCGGTCAAGCTGGCTCAGGAGCGCGGGCCCTGCCTCGACGCCGAAGAACGCGGCGTGATGGAACGCTTCTCGCACAAGCTGGCCATCGCCCCCACCGCCTCGATCTCGATCATCTGCGGCGGCACCTCGGCGGGCATTGAGCCGATCCCGGCCAATATCTATACCCACAAGACCCTGTCGGGCTCGTTCGCGGTGAAAAACCCCTTCCTGCAAAACCTGCTGGCCGAAAAGGGCCTCGACACGCCGGAAACCTGGGACTCCATCGTCGAACACGAAGGCTCGGTGCAGCACATCGACGCCCTGAGCGCCGACGAAAAGGACATCTTCAAAACCGCCTTCGAAATCGACCAGCGCTGGGTGGTTGAACTGGCCGCTGACCGCGCGCCGGAAATCTGCCAGTCGCAGTCGCTCAACATCTTCCTGCCGGGCGATGTCGATAAGTGGGACCTGCACATGCTGCACTGGACGGCGTGGGAACAGGGCGTCAAGTCGCTCTACTATCTGCGCTCCAAGTCGGTGCAACGCGCCGCCTTCGCCGGCTCCGAAGGCAAGGCCGCCGTGGTGTCGATGGCCGCAGCCGGGAAGACCGACTACGAAGAATGCCTGGCCTGTCAATAAATCGTCCTCTTTGGCCGATTGGGGCGTCGCCATCGCTGGCAGGTACTTTTGTACCTGCGGCGCTCGGCTCCTGCCACTCGTCTCAAAGCTGACAATTTATACTACGAATATAGTCTCAAAGGCCGGAGCACCCGCTTCGGCCTTTTTGCTATGGAGTGTTTATGACTGAGATCATACGCGCCGATTACCGTAACCCGGCCCATGCCGAGGCCATTGTCGCTCTGATGCAGACCTATGCGCGCGATATCATGGGTGGCGGCGAAGCCCTGCCCAGCGAAGTGACTTCGGCACTGGTCGAGCGGTTGGCGGCCACGCCGGGTGCGGTGTCGCTTCTGGCGTTTGCGGATGGACAACCGGCAGGTCTGCTTAATGCCTTTGCCGGGTTTTCGACCTTTGCCGCGCGACCATTGCTCAACATCCATGACCTGATCGTTGCCCCGGCGTTTCGCGGGCAGGGCGTGGCGCGCGCGCTGATGGCCGAGGCCGAAGCGATCGCCCGCGAACGCGGCTGTGCCAAGCTCACCCTTGAGGTGCTGGAAGGCAATGCAACCGCGCAAAGGCTTTATCAGTCTCTGGGCTATGGCGATTACGTGCTGGACCCGGCCATGGGCCGCGCCCTCTTCTGGCAGAAGAAGCTCTAGGCTGCGGTGACGATTTAAGATTTAATGCGGCTATTTTCTCCTCCCTACGAAGTGGGGAGGTGGCAGCGAGCGAAGCGACGCTGACGGAGGGGTATTACCTTCCGTAAGATACCCCTCCGCCTCGTAAACTCGGCACCTCCCCATGAAATGGGGAGGAGGAAGACCGCAAATGTTAATTCGTCACCACAGCCTAGATCATTATGATTTCCGCTGGAAACATAATGATCCAGCTTTTGTTTAGTCCCTCGCCGGGCGGTGGCTTCGCCACCTTGGCCGCCGCCTCAATGGCGGCTTGAGCGGAATGATTCCAGTAAAAATCATTCCGCTCTAACGGCCTTTGTGCACATCACGGAACAGCAGCATGTCCTTGATTTGTGCGGCGCGTTTGTCATCAAATCCGCAGCGTTCCGGCCCGGCCTGCGGATTGGCAAAGGTGCCGAATAGCATGTCCCACAGCGGCAGGCCGTAATTCTGTTTATGGTGACCGTACTGGTGATGCACGCGGTGCATTTCCGGGCGCTGGGTGATGTAGCCGAGCCAGTGCGGGGTGCGCTGATCGGCATGGGCGACCAGATCGAACACGCTGACCAGTATCAGTGAAAAGGCCAGCGACAGGCCGCTGACGCCCAAAATCCCATAGGCCACCACGGCATTGAGCAGGGCAGCCATAAACGCATCGACCGGGTGAAGATAGAAGGCCGTCAACGCTTCGATACGGCGGGGGGCGTGATGTAGCTGATGCACAAAGCGCCACAGTGTATCCGAGATATGGGTGGCGCGGTGCCACCAGTAGGCCAGAAAGCTGGAGACCAGAAAAGCGATAAGTCCCCCGCTCAGCGGATCGACGTGCGCTTTCAGGTCAAACAGCGACCATTGCGAAATCAGCCGGTCAAAAACGATCCCGACCGCCACGACCGCCAGAAGACTGGCCGCGTTGAGGCTGCCGGCCAGGATGCGCCACCGGCGGTCACACCGCGCTCCGGAGGCCGGGGCAATGACTTCGCGCGTAAATATCAGAACAAACAACAGCCCTGTGATGGCTATGACGCCCAGCAACAGCATCCCCGTCTCCCCCGTTTTGGATTTGATAGCACAGATCACCCAAACGTCCACCTGCGCCGTTGACTCGCTTTGCGGCGCGAAGCTACTAAGGGCGCACCCAAAATCCATTATAAAAAGCGATTTCTAATGCCAGTGACATTGACCGCCTTCCTCGAAGGCCAGAGCGACCTGCCGCAAAGCCTGAAAACCCTGATTGCCGCCATGGCCGAGACCTGCGCCGTGATCGGCCGCACCGTGAACCTCAGCGCCGTCAACGATCTTCAGGGCGCGCTGGAACAGGAAAACGTGCAGGGCGAAGTGCAGAAGCAACTCGATGTCATTGCCAACGACATCATGCTCGAAGAAGCGCGCTGGAAGGGCGTGGTGCGCGGCCTGGCCTCTGAAGAGATGGACGATTATGTGGCCTTCGATAAGGGCGACTATCTGCTCTTCTTCGACCCCATCGACGGGTCGAGCAATGTCGATGTCAACGGCGTGGTCGGCACCATCTTCTCCGTCCTGCCCGCGCCGCAGGGTGATCTGAGCTTAAGCGACTTTCTGCGTCCGGGCCGCGATCAGGTGGCCGCCGGTTACGCGGCCTATGGTCCGCAAACCATTCTCGTCCTCACCGTGGGCAAGGGTGTCGTGGCCTTTACGCCTGATGCCGACGGCGTGTGGATACAGACCAAGACGGCGATGACGGTTCCGGCTTCGACGCGCGAATTTGCCATCAACATGTCTAATCACCGCCACTGGTTCCCCGGCATTCAGCGCTATATCGACGAATGCGTGGCCGGTAAGGACGGCCCGCGCGGGGCCGATTTCAACATGCGCTGGCTGGCTTCGATGGTCGGTGATGTGCACCGCATTCTCACGCGCGGCGGCATCTTCATGTATCCGGGCGATACCAAGCGCGGCGAGGGCAAGCTGCGCCTGATGTATGAAGCCAACCCCATCGGTTTCCTGATCGAGCAGGCGGGCGGCAAGGCCACCAACGGCACCACGCGCATCCTCGACCTTCAGCCGACGGGCCTGCATCAGCGCACGGGCGTGGTGCTGGGCTCGGCCGAAGAGGTCGAGCGCGTGGCGGATTACCTTAACGCCTGATCAGGCCGTAAAGATCGTCTGAAAGCCGCCATAGATCAGGCGCTTGCCGTCAAAGGGCATGTCCATCTCGGCCATGCGTGGATCGGCCTGCGCTTTTTCCCAGGCGATATTGCGGACCTCTTTTGACGGCCAGACGACCCACGAAAAGACCACGACCTCGCCCGCTTCCAGCTTTACGGCCATGGGCAGCGAGGTCAGCTTGCCTTCGGGTATGTCATCGCCCCAGTTTTCGACCACGGCCAGCGCGCCCAGTTCCTTGAACAGGGTGGCGGTGACCTGTGCGGATTTCAGATAGGCGTCGCGGTTTTCGATTTTGACCGGACAGACAAAGCCATCGACATAGGTGGTGGGGGCATCAGACATGGGGGGCATCTCCTCTGTTGTGGAGACGCAACCTACGGTGCTGTGGGTAAAATGCCAATGGCTCTATTTTTCGACCAGCACCTGAAACCCGCCATAGACCAGCTTGGCCCCGTCAAAGGGCATGTCCTCGCTGGGCTGCATGCGCGGGTCGTCCATGATCTTTTCATTGGCTTCGTCGCGCGCCTCTTTCGACGGCCACATCACCCACGAAAAGACCACGCTGTCCGCCAGCTTGCCACGCGCCGCATTGCGGAAGGAGACGCCTTCGTCGCCTTCGGGCAGGTCGTCGCCCCAGCATTCGACCACCTGAAGCGCGCCATATTCCTTGAACACTTCGGCGGCGGTTTCGGCCATCTTCTTATAGGCGGCGCGGTTTTCCTTCGGCACCGGGATCAGGAATCCATCGACATAGGACATGCTCAGGCCTTTCCCAGCAGGGTTTTCAGTTCGGCAATGACGCTGCGGTAGGAGTCGCGTTTGAAATGTACCACGCGCTCGATCACCTGATCGAGATCGCACCATTCCCAGCGGTCAAACTCCTGCTCGCCGTGCGCCTGAAGGTTCACTTCACTATCGGGGCCGTTAAAGCGCACAAAGTACCAGATCTGCTTCTGGCCTTTGAAATTGCGGCCGATCTTCTTCTGCGCCAGCACTTCGGGCGGGAAGTCATAGACGATCCAGTCCGAGGTGCAGCCCAGAATGTCGATGGTGCTCAGGCCGGTTTCCTCATAAAGCTCACGCCGGGCGGCGGCTTCAAGGTCTTCCCCGGCATCGACGCCGCCTTGCGGAAACTGCCAGGCATAGTCGCCGCTCATGCCGAAACGGTGGCCGATCCACACCTTGTCCTGCGCATTGAGGACGACGATGCCCACATTGGGGCGGTACTCAGATAAATCCTTGCTCATCGCCTCATAATAGCGGAAGCGGGGGCCAGTTGAAGCCCTTTTTGTTCAAGGCTCTGCGTCCATTTGATCGCCACGGCAAGCGTCACCGGATAGGCAAAGCCCGACCCCAGAGCACGCCCGCGCGCCTTGGCCTGCGCTTCGATGGCCGCCAGTTGCGCATTGATGCTTTGCGAATTGATCTGGGCATCGATCACCCGATCCGCCGAAGCCCGCGTCCAGCCGCCGCCGACATCGCGTGCCTGACCGTCATCAATAAAGGCCACGCCGCGCGCCTTCATCACATTGAGGAAGGCCGTCATCGAGCCTTTGTCGCGCAAATAGGCGCTGCCCTGATAATTCATGACGCCGAAATAGCCGGTGGCGCGCCCCATCAGCCAGTTGAGGCTGGCGTTCATATCGTCCGTGCGCTGCCCGACCAGAAGCGTGCGCGGGCCCGGATCGGTGTCGGGATAGTTGGTCGGCTCCATCGGAATTTCGATCAGCACCTCATGGCCCTGCGCACGGGCGGCGTCGATCCAGCCTTGCAACCCTTCGGCGTGCGGCACAAAGGACAGGGTGACCTCGGCAGGCAGTTGCTCGATAGCGGCCTTGGTGGTGGTCGGGTTAAGCCCCAGCCCGCCGACGATCAGCGACACCATGGGCTTACCATTCGACTTGAACGGGCGGGCATAGGCCGAGGCCGGAACGCGACCGTCCGACGCGATGGCGGGCAACGGACCGTTGGGGCCATTTTGCGACAGACCGGCAATCGGGGCAGGGGCGAGCGGCGAGGCGGGCAGCTTATTGGCGCTGCCGACCGTTACCGGCGCGCCGTCATTGGGCAGGGTGATGACCGCCGTGCCGTCGGCGGGCCCGGCCTCGCCATTGGCGTTAAACTGATCGGCGGAGGCGTCCTTGAACAGGCCCAGCGAGTCGAGCGTGAAGGCCTGAAGCCCGGAGGCCGCGTCATCGGCGGAGGCCGTGGCGGGCGCGTGGGCGTCGGCCTTAGGGGCTGCGGTGGTTGCCGCCGCGATCTGAATGGTTGGGTTGCCGGCTTCCGGATCGGACAGGCTCAAAAACAGCGCCCCGCCGCCGATAAACAGCCCCAGCGCCATCAGCGGCGCGGTGTACGGCTTTTTCAGAATGTCGAGCGCAGCGGGACCTAAGCCCTTGACGCGGCTCATCAGCCCGCCGTCCTTGCGGAACAGCGGCGAATTGGACAGGGACGGGAGCTTTGGTTTGGCGAACATGGAGCGTGTGTGACCGGCAAAAAACCCTGCCCGCACCCACGGCGGACAGGGTTAATATGCGCTAACGGCGGTTAACAAAGCCTAACGTTCTATAAAGTCTTTTGGAACTATCTGAATTAATTGGGGAAAATCGCCGACTGCCTAACCAGCTTGCAGGCTTAGGTAGTTTTCGTTCACCTTTTGCACCATTTTGTAGGCTGGCATTGTCAACTTTTGGAAGCGGTGAGGGTAAAAAATAATATCCATGAAAATTAAATGCTTGTGTAAAATCTGCACATTTCAGTGCATTCCCCCATTGCGCGGCGCAATGGAAAGTAGCAATTATCTGAATCGAGCAACGAAAGCGGCGCGGCCTTTATATTAACGTTACCGTGCTGTCAACATAAAAGTTGTTGACACTGTCACTTTTCCCGGTACAATATCATCGGTGTTAACCATTAGCTGTGAACGCTGACCCGTTCGCAGCTGTTTTTGCGAATCGGAGGCTTGCATGAGCCTCAATTTCGTCATGTGGGAATGCGATCATTTGGCTAGTGGTCGCCTAGTTGTGTAAAAGTATCTGCACGATTAGTCGGGAAGGAGGCACGTATGCAACACGAGCTTGACGCTCTGAAAAAAACGCTTTTCGTTGAAAACCAAGTAAAAAACATTAAGTTTTTTCCGGGTACCAACGCTGATACGATGCCGGTAGATGTGGCCCGCGAGATTAACAAGTTCTTCGCGGACCCCGCGTCCGCCAGTGTTGATGAAGACTAAAGGTTGATTTTTCCAGAGTTATGGATTTGATTAGGGCCTCACGCTGTGAGGCCCTATGTCGTTTAAAGACCTGTATGATCAAGTGCAAAGCTGTTCCGGAAAGGTGAGTACGAAGCAGTTGCTTCAGTGGGCTATCCACCACTCCGAGATATGTGGTGTTAAGGAGGTCTGGTCGGAGCAGGTAGACCATATGAGCTTGCGCGGGTTTTACGTTGAAGGCCCCTTGAACAATGGCCCGCTCGCCATCCCAGAGAAGGCTGCGCTGATAGTTCTCTCGCGCTCGATGTGTACCGGCCCCGAAGGAAAATACTGGCGTCGTTTGGTTAAAACAAAAGAGCTAATGCATGTCTTCGATAAAGAGGATGAAAAAGCTCACAGTGGCCAGACATTGGATGCACAGCTCGACGGATTCATAAAGCCTTCTGAATCCGAATGCGCCCAATATAAAGCTGAGAACAAAGCATACTGGCGGGCGTTGGCCTGTCTATGTCCCGAGCACATACGTCGGGAACTGAAAGAGAAATTCTTGGCTGAAAAGCTCAGCCTAGACGTGTTGAGCGTAACGCTACAAATTCCCAAGGCTCACGTATGGCGTTACCTCGATGATGACTTTGAGGCCTCAATAGCCTCTGTCCTAGAAGATTAGCCTTTCGGACGACCATTAATGAAGTACGTGCCTCCCGCACTTGGTGCGAGCAGTTTCAATTGCCCACACTGCCACGCTTTTGCCCACCAATAAGCATCTTCTGGTTTTCAGTAGTTTTGTTCATATCACCTAAACGGTGGCTCGTCGAAGGCGCGGAGCTTGCGTGAGTGGAGCTTTGCGCCCGCCTGACGCAGCAGGTTGATCGTCTCAAAACCGATGTCGATATGCTCGGCAATGGCCCGTTCATAGAAGTGGTTGGCCTGACCCGGCAGTTTCAGTTCGCCGTGCAACGGCTTGTCCGACACGCAGAGCAGCGTCCCGTAGGGCACGCGGAAGCGGTAGCCCTGAGCGGCCAGAGTTGCCGATTCCATGTCGATGGCCACGGCGCGGCTTTGTGAGAACAGCAGCGCCGAAGACGAATAGCGCAGTTCCCAGTTGCGGTCGTCGGTGGTGACCACCGTGCCGGTGCGCAGGCGCTTTTTGAGGGCGTCGCCGTCCTGACCGGTGATATTGACCGCCGCCTGTTGCAGGGCGACCTGCACTTCGGC
>NZ_JAIXSV010000248.1 GCF_027484505.1 Asticcacaulis sp. | reverse complement strand
TCGCCGATATAGACCTCGGCAGAGTCCTTCTGCTTGCGGGCGCGGACCTCAAGGCCCTTGGTGCCGAAGGTCTGGGTCAGGTAGGCTTGCACCTTGGTGATTTCTGCGGGTGTCATGTGTTGTGTCTCTTGATTGGCGGTCCCTGCGAGGTGCGATCAAAGCACGATTTCACCGGGGACGGGATAAATTCTGTGTGTCTGTTTAGCCGCGAACGCCGCCAGAGGCAAACGCCAAGGCGCGCCCTTCCCCAAGCATTTGTGTTTCGCTTAAAGCCTTAAAGCGCAAAATTCTCGCAGGGCCGCCCCAAGAGAATTTTGCTCGATATCGACCCCACCCAAAACGTATTGGCCGCAGGCCAAGACTTTTGGGTGAGTTAAATCACGTAATCGTAAATGACATCCGACAGCGTCTGATCCATCGACCGCGCCGGGTCGGGGCAGGTCTGGCAATTGACCAGGCGCGCCGGAACGCCGGCCGCCGTGCAGTGCGCCGGGACGGGTTTCAGGACCACCGAACCGGCGGCGATCTTGGCAAACTCACCGATTTCGATGTTACCGAGCACCTTAGCTCCGGCCCCCAGCAGCACACCGCGGCCGATCTTGGGGTGACGATCGCCCTGTTCAGAGCCAGTCCCGCCCAGCGTCACGCCGTGCAGCATCGATACCTCATCGCCCACCACCGCCGTTTCGCCGATGACGATGCCGGTGCCGTGGTCCATCAGCACGCCCTTACCCACCTTGGCCGCCGGGTGAATGTCGATCTGGAACAGCTCCGACACGCGGCTTTGCAGCAGGTGCGCCATGGTAAAGCGCCCGTCCTGCCACAGGCGGTGCGCGATGCGATAGACCTGAAGGCTCAGGAAACCTTTGAAAAACATGAAGGTTTGCAAATAGCCCTTGGCCGCCGGGTCACGCTCATAAACGGCCTGAAGGTCGGCCTCCGCCGCCTCGACCAGGGCGCTGTCGGCCTTGTGATAGCGCTGCACCATCTCACGCACGGTCATGCCGCGCAGGGTGTCGTCGGCCAGCTTGCGCGCCATGTGGTAGGACAGGGCCGAAGCCAGATCGTCGTGCGACAGGATGGTCGAATGCAGCAGCGAGGCCAGCCCCGGCTCGGACGCCACCACGTCAGAGGCTTCCTGACGCAGGGTCAGCCAGATCGGCTTGTCCTGCGGTGTAATCACCTCAAACGGTTGCGCCATCTTTGACCCTTTGCCTCACACAATCTTTGCCGCCAGCGACGCCTCCAGCGCCCCTGTGACAGCCATATGGTACACCCTCAGTACCGCCGCAACGGTTAAGGAGTCGCGTATCTGCCCGTTTATAACAGCTTCGAGCACGTCTTTGAAGGGAACCCGCGCGATTTCAAGGTTTTCGGTATCGTCCCACTCGGTTTCCCCCTGAGTCAGGCCGGTGGCGAGGTAGATGATCCCCACCTCGTCGGAAACCGAGTTGCTGAGGTCAAGGCGCAGGATTTCAACGAGGGAAGCCGCCTCAAAGCCAGTTTCTTCGCGCAGTTCGCGCCGGGCGCCCTCCATCGGATCTTCGTCGTGCGGCACGCCGCCTTCGGGGATTTCCCAACTCCAAGCGTCAAAGGTGTAGCGCATCTGCCCCACCAGAGTCACTGTGCCGTCCTCGTGCAGCGGTATCATGCCCATCGCCCGGTTACGGAAGCGCACCATGCCGTATTGCGCGACGCGGCCGGTCGGGGCGATCGGCTCGGACAGCTCGACCTCAATCCACGGCGACGAATGAATGACGCGGGCATTGCGCGGCTGCCAACGGGCGCGCTTCGCATTTCGCTCTTCGGAATCCCAGGGCGGCAGGCTGGCTGTGGTCATGTCTATTCGTCCGGTTGCGTCTGTCCAAGCGCCATAGCATGTCCTATATGCGTTGAACCTGATTTTTTGCGCCGGACACCGCCATGACCGAAAAAGCCGATATCCGCCACCTCGACCTCGCTCCCATCCCTTTTGGCACGCCCCTGCCCGCCAAGGTCTCGGCGGAAACGCTGGAATTGCTGCTGACGCGCCGCTCGGCCCCGGCCCCGACGCTTGGCCTGCCCGCCCCCTCCGAAGACGAGATGGAGGTGCTGCTGAAAATCGGCTTCCGCGTCCCCGACCACGGTAAGATCGGCCCGTGGCGCATCGTGCGCTTTACGCCAGAGTCGAAGGCGCGGCTGGTCGATAAACTCCGGGCTATGGCCGAAGCGCGCGATGACAAGACACAGGCGGGGGCGCTCCTCAAACTCTCCACGCCCCCCGAAGCTCTGATGGTCGTCTATTCCCCCGTTCAGCCGCACAAGATTCCCCTGTGGGAGCAGATGGGCTCGGCCTTTGCCATCTGTCAGAACCTGCTGATTGCAGCGGGGGCGATGGGCTATGGCGCCAACTGGATCACCGACTGGTACGCCTATGACGCCGAGGCCAAGGCGCTGTTGGGCCTCAGGGACGGTGAAGAGGTGGCGGGCTTTATCTACCTCGGCACCCCCACCGAAGCGCTGCTGGAACGCGACCGCCCGAACTACGCGGAACGGGTGAGCTTCTGGGAGGGGTGATTTAGGCCTCCGTAAGAAGGGCCTCCGGCGGGCAGGGTCATAGACCCTGCACCCGTTTGCAGGCAGACCGGTTCTGCGTTAGTCTTACGCCTGACGGAGCTTAACGTGAAACCTTCCCTCGCCCTTGATCAACAACGTGACGCCGTGCGCGACCTGCCAGCGCGCTACCGCGCGGCCAACCTGCGCGTCTTCGGCTCCGTTGTGCACGGCAGGGATACCGAAAGCAGCGATCTCGACCTGCTGGTAGACACATTGCCGGGCGCGACCCTGTTTGATCTGGGGGGCTACAGGACGAGCTTGAAACCCTGCTGGGCGTAAAGGTCGATCTTCTGATGCCGGGCGACCTTCCGGCCCGCCTGCGCAGTTCCGTCCTTGCCGAAGCCCAACCCGTATGAGGCCCGACGATCCGCCCGCCCGACGCGAGGACTACATCCAGCACATTCAGGACGCCGTCGCGCAGGCCCTCGACTATGTTGAAGGGGACCATGCCGCCTTCCTCCGTGACCGCCGCACGCAACAGGCGGTGATCATGAACCTGATCATCATGGGCGAAGCGGCCACGCGCTTGATGATGGAAAGCCCGGACTTTATCGAACAGCATCCGGATGTACCGTGGCGCAACATGCGTGGGATGCGCAACCGGCTGGCACACGGTTATTTCGATCTCGACCTTGATGTGATCTGGGAAACGCTTTGCGTCAGCCTGCCGCAATTGCAGGGGCAAATATCCAAACTGAGCTGAGACACCTGCCTCCGGCGGGCAGGGTCACAGACCCTGCACGTTTTCCTCTTGGCTCAACTTAGGGTACAAAGTATGGATCAGAGTGAAAAAGGGGGCTATTATGGGTTGGCTTGACCGTGTGTTTGGAAACGACAGAGATCGTTTCGCTCAGAGCGTTATCCGCCATTTCAAAAAGAAAGGCTGGACGCAGCCCCTGACCTATGACCGTGCGAGTTTTGCATTGGACGTAGGTCCAGATCAGCGGCTCTTTTTGCAAAACAGCCATGCAGACTGGCAAAAGGCCGAAGACAAATCGGCACTGTTCGACCAATTGCTGAATATGGTCCTTGAGATGACGCAAGCGCGCATCGACATGGATGATTTTGACGCCGTGTCGCCGCTTCTCCTCCCCTCTTTGCGTCATCGCGGCTTCATGGAGAACATGTGGATGCAGGAGGGCCTCGGTGACGATCCCCCCACCTACAAAATGGCTCAGAAGCCCTTTTGTGAGCACATGAGTGAGATCCTGATTGTCGATAGCCCTTACAGTATAGCCACCTGTAGCGATCATACGCTGCAACAGTGGGGGCGTACCTTCGAAGAAGTGCGTAATCGGGCGCTTCACAATCTGCGGCAACAAAAACCTGTCCGCTTTGCCTTGCAGGACGAAGGGTTTTACGTTTCTGACTCAGGTGATTCTCTCGATGCTTCGCTCCTTCTGATGCCCGAGGCCTTCACACATCTGGACCTCAAAGGGCATCCCATTGCCATTGTAGCGTCGCGGTCTCTGGTTTTCACCGCCGGGTCAGAGGAGGCCGCAGTGATCCAGCACATGGCCAAACTGGCCCTGAATATCTTTCTGGAAGAAACGCGCCCCATCGCTTGCGCTCCCGTCATATTGATAAATGGTGAGTGGCGGTTAATTGAGGATTTCTCTGGTCCACTGGCCCCGCTCAAACCGCTGAAAACGGAGCAGGTTCTGTTCGATTATCGCGATCAGCACTTTGCATTGACACGCTACATGGAGCGTACAGGACGGGACGTCTTCGTCGCGGATATTTTGACGTTTCAGGAAGAGGGAAGCGAAGACCAAACCTTGCTGGCTTCATTGGTCTGGGACGTTTCAGCCCTCATGCCAAAGGTCGATGCCCTTATCGTTCAGGGGCCAGAAGAGGGTACGATGATCCTGCGCTCTTGGGCACAGGTGATGGCGGTTTGCGGTGAGAAGCCCATAGAACCCGATACCTACCCCGCGCGTTATCATTTCGCCGACGGTATAACCGTGGCGCAATGGGAGCGACTTAAAAATGAGTACCCGCACCCGGCCGAATTTACCCATATTCAAATACCGGAATAAGATGCCTCCGGCGGGCAGGGTCACAGACCCTGCACCCCTCTCCCTGAAGCGAGAGAGAAAGAACAAAAATCTATCCCCGCTGTTTGACGACCGTCTATCCTCGTTCACATGGACACAGCGGCAGACATCACTGAGGCTCTGACACCGGAAACCCGGCGCGGGCATCTGCGCGCCATAGCCGACCGGATGTTGCTGGCGCTGAGTCGCGAAGACGACCCCAAAACCGGCGAAGAGATCGAAAAAGGTATCCGCCGCGCCCTCTTGATCGAGCGGCTCTATGCCCGTTGCGACGCCACCGAAGCCAAGGCGATCAAAAACGCCGTGGCCAGTATCGGACAGCAGGTGGTAGCAAAGAAAGCCGCGCCCGCGCCTGTGCCGCCGACGCCACCTGACCCGACCAAAGAGACGCAGGCCGAAATCGCCAGCAGCGCCTTAGCCATGAAGGCAAAGGCCCTGTACCGCGCGAGCAAAGGCGACCCGGAAAGCCTCCGGCAGGTCATGGCGCGGCATTTTGAAACGCCCGTTGCGCCAACGAAGAACCGCAAAGACACGTCGTAATTCTTATACCTCCCCAACTTGTTTGGGGAGGGGGACCGCACGAAGCGAAGCTGAGATGCGGTGGTGGGGTGTTTGCTGAATATAAGCGGACCCTGCCAGCGGAAAGAACGCAGATCACCCCACCACCACATCTCACCTGTCTTCGCCAAGGCTCAGACAGGCTCGTGCGGTCCCCCTTGTAAGTTCCTGAGCGCGGCCTGTGATAAGTTAGGCTGTGGCAGCGCGCGGCAGGCCGTGTCCCCCATGGGTTAGAAGCCCGCTGGGAGCTGGGTTGTCGCGCGTTCGTCCATCAATCCCGAACAGTCGCCTGGGCCGCATAGCGAGCCCGATTATGCAAGGAAGGGTCAAGGATGGAACAGCAAGATTTGGTTTATGTTGGCATAGATGTGTCG
>NZ_JAIXSV010000282.1 GCF_027484505.1 Asticcacaulis sp. | reverse complement strand
GTCGATCCAGCCGATCTCCTGGCCGAATATGAGGGTGGTGATCATGGCATTCAGTGATCCTGAATTATCCGACTTAGCAGCGCAGGCCCGTGAAAACGCCCTGCATGTCTGCGCTCATCTGTTTCCCAACGGATATGTGGCCGGTCGCAGCTTCTGCGTCGGCAACGTCTATGGAGACGTGGGCGACAGCCTCAAGGTCAACCTGGTCAAGGGCCGGTTCCGGGACTATGCCGACGACACCTGCCATGGCGATATCCTCAATCTCGTGCATCTCAGCAGTGGCGCCGACGACTGGGGGCGCACCAAGGAAACCCTGCGCAGGATCTTGCGGCTGCCGGTGCCGGAGACGTTCCGGAACACGAACGCCGCTGGCCCCTCCAAATCCACGGCTGAACTTCAGGCCATGGCCCTGAGGATCTGGCGCGGCACTCGCAACCTGCGCAACACCCTGGGCGCACGGTATCTCCTGCGCCGTGGCATCGGCCGGCACCTCTCCAACCTGGCCTTCGACGCCAGCTGCTGGTGGGGCTGGTGGCAGAAGACCCGCCCGGGCGAGAAGGGCATCCAGCACACTGGCAGGGGGCCGGCGCTCATTGCCCGCTTCCAGGACATCCATGGGCGCTTCGCCGGCATTCACCGGATCTACCTGAGCCAGGACGCCGGTAAGGCGGACATGCCCGACCCGAAGATGTCGCTCGGTGACCTGTATGGTGCCGCCTGCCGCTTGCAGGGCCGGGACGTGACGGTGTTGTTCACCACTGAGGCGGTGGAAGATGGTGCTGCCGTGGCCACGACCTTGCCGGAGCTTGCCGTCTGGGCCGCTTCATCGGCCGGTCATCTGGGTGAGATGGATATTCCCGTCTCCACCAGGATCCTCCTCGTCGGCGCCGACAACGACAAGGCTGGCGATGCCGCCTTTGAGCGCCTCGTCGAACGGCTCCAGGACCGGGATGGTCTCATCATCATCCGGGCCCGGCCGGTGCTGAAGGACTGGAACGAGGACCTGCTCAAGCTCGGCCCGCTGGCCGTCGCTGCCCGGGTCCGCAGCTTCCACCAGGGCCTGATGCAGGAAAGGGTCGCAGCATGAGCCGCCATGAACTGCAAAACGGCCGCTATCGCATCGCCCTGGGCTGGGACAATCCCATGCAGAGCTTTTTCGCGACCGTCACCAGCGGGCCGGATGATTACGTCCACCTGTGGGTCGGTACCTGCCGCGGTGAGGTCCCGTCCATCGATGCCCTGGCGGCCGCCCTGTCTCCCTACCACACGCTCACCGGTGAGATGCGCATCCGTCTGCATCAGGATCGGCTCGACACACTGGACCGGGGGCCGACCCAGCTGCAGCACACGCTGCTGAACCTCGTCGATCCCTCTCGCAAGCACTGCCCGGAGGAATGAATGAAGCTCCCTATCGCCCGGCTCGCCGTCTGTGCGGCTGCCCTTCTTCTGGCCCTGCCGGCCGCCGCCACCAGCTGGGACCCGGACGGTCTCCGGATCGAGGCCTCGCCGAACGGAACCATCGTCGACATCCATGTCGATGCCGATCGCTATGAGGGCCTGACCCTGGATGCCATGAGTGAACCCGATGCCCGTTGGCTCCAGATCGATGCTGGCTCCACCGTCGGCTGCGGCCAGCTCGACGCCGATGATGCCACCGTCTGCTGGCGGTCCGCTTACGCTGTCTTCCGGGACGGCATTCCCCTCGTCGAAGGCCGCAAGGCCCGCCTGCTGCTCCATGCCGGCTCCATCCGCCAGCCGACCATCACCCGCGTGATCACCGTCCAGGTGCAGGATGGCCAGCTCCGCCTTGGCAGCATCGAACCCCTGAAGGTGACCCCATGAAGATCATCGTGAAAGTCGATGTCCGTCCGGATGCCCGTGGCCAGCTCGTTACCATCCAGTCCGGCCCGCGCTGCATGACCTATCTGCCGGCCCGCGCTCCTACCCCGGCGGCCGCACAGTGCTGGGCCGTTCTTCGGTGCCTGGAGAATGCGCTGGCCTGTGGTGATGGAAAGCACGATCTGGTGGTCCACACCAGCTTCGCTCCGGATCGCACCCAGCACTATTGGCGGGTGCTCCAACAGCGTCTCGCCCAGGGAGCCTGCTCGCTGGATCTCGTCCAAGACCAGGCCACCCCTGCCGGTGCTGGCGCCGGCTGGTTGGCCCGCTGGTTCAGCCCCGCCCAGGCCCTGGCCTGAACTCCCGTTCACACCCATTCCTGGAGAATCGACATGACCTGCAAGTACTGCGGTGGCGCCGGCGAACGTTGGTCCAATGCCCTGGAGGAAATGCGTGTCTGCTTCTGCCAGACCGGCACCGAGGCGCTGACGGACGTCCGCGTGGAGAAGGCGCTCGGCTTCGCCGTCCGCTTTATGGCCGGGTTCGAGGATGACGATGAGCAGCCCGGGTTGCTTGACGCCTTGAATGTCCTGCGCACCGCCCAGGACCAGGGCTACCGCCTGGTCCGCGCCGCCTGACCAATCAGGAGCCAACCCCATGTTCAGATCGAAGAGCATGAGCGTCCTCACCGTCGGCTGGCTCAATCCTCATACCAAGCCGCCGGCAGATGCGGTGACCCTTGACGGCCGGCTGCTCTGGACCTGCACTGTGCTCGACCGCGCTTACGAGCGGGCCATCCAGGAGCAGCACATGCCTCGCGTCCGCCCGGGATCGGGCTGGAACCAGGGGTGGACGCACATCGCACCCGAACCCCGCCGCTGGCCAGCCGAACGCAAGGCGGCCGCCCGACGGCTTCAACTGCGCCGGCGTCTGGAACATCGCTACCCGCTCTTCGCGGATCTGCTGGAGGAGCACGAGCTCCGCCGACGGCCCCATTACTACGACCCGGCCGCGATCGAGGCCGGCACCGACATTCGGCCGGTCAACCGGCAGCTCGGCCACAATGGTGGCCCGCCGCTCAACTGACGCCGCTCTTTCACACTCCATCCGAGAGCAGACATGACTTACCGCGACATCACGATCGACGAACATTGTGCCCTGGAAGCCTTCGCGGCCGCCCACGGGCGGAACTGGAGGAACACCCTGGTGCTGGATTACTGGTGCCGGCCTCAGGCCTGGGAAGGCCACGCGGAGACCATGGGGGCCACCCTTCATGCGCTGCGCAACAGCCATGGGAATGAATGGCTCTACCAGCATTATCGGCCCCGCGCCGGCAGTCCCGCGGAACAGAACCCGACACCGACCCAGCTGGACGTCCTGGAACGGATCCGTGATGGCGGCATCACCAAGGTCAAGCATAGCGACACCAGCTATCGGATCGCCGGATTCAACAACGCGTCGGTCGTTGGCCGCGTCGTCTCCCTGCGGTGGGCCCGCTGGCCCCAAGGTCCGTTTCGCGCCCAGACCTGCGAGCTCACCGACGCCGGCATCCGTCTCTTGGCCCAGCATCGCCCCACGCCGGCGCTGGCGCCAGCATGCGCGGCCGAGTAGCCCGCTGCTGCTTCCCGCCGCCGTAGGCGGGTGCGCCTTCTCCGCCTTCTCCCATCAGGATCGTCACCATGCAGACCCCTGTCATCGTCTCCCAGACCTCATTCAGCGGCGAGCCTTTCAACCACGATATCATCACCGACAGGATCGAGGTTCCGGGCGGCTTCCTCTACCGGACCTATGCTCCCCGCATTGCCGCCATTGGCATCGCCACCACCTTCGTGCCGACGCCCCCCAGGCAAGACGAGGACCTCGGCATCTGATCCCACTCTCGCCGCCTGACGCCGGCAGAGCCGGTCGGTCAGGCTGACGCACGCTCCCCCATTCATGAGGTTCCCCATGCCGCGCTTGGCAGCTCGCGCGAACACCCTTCTGCACCCTGTTGTCCCGGTCATGCTCGACCACGAACCCGTGGTCGTCGCCTACGGCGGCCCCAAGGACGCGAAGCGGATTCGCAACGCGACCGGCAAATGGCCCCCGGGCCACCGGTACGAATATCCACTGGTTGACTGGGGCTGGGACCGTCAGCGTTGCGAGAACGAGATCCGCGCGACGGGCCTGCCTGTGCCCGTGAAATCGGCGTGCTTCATCTGCGCGGCCAGCCAGGAAGCCGAGGTGGCCTGGTTGCAGGATCATCATCCCGACCTGGCTGCCGTTGCGGTGACGATGGAGGAGCGCGCTCACGCCCGGGGTCTGCGCACCGTCCAAGGGCTCGGGCGCCGGTGGGCCTGGACCAAGTTCCTGCAAGAGCGCGCGGCCCAGGCGGTGAGGGCTGCGTGATGCACATCGTCCACACCAAAATCGGTTTCAACCGCGGACGCCGGCGTCTCTGGCAGGAGGGACCGCGTCTCGCCTGGGCGGGCTTCCGGCCGGGCGCGCGCTTCACGATCGTGTCCGATCCGGAGCGCCGACGTCTGGTCCTGCGGCTGTCGGCCAGCGGGGAGCGCATCGTGTCCTCGCGCGCCCGCGGCGCCACTGTCCGTCCCATCGTCGACGTCGCCGGCGCCATCGTCGAGCGGGTGTTCGGGGTGAGCGACGACAGGGTCAGGTGTATCTTCAGGGCGGGCGAGATTGAGGTCGCGCTGGCGCCGATCGCGGTGGCCAGGGCCAGCAGGGAGGATCGCCTGCGGCGCAAGCTGGCGGAGGGTGCCCCGCTCGCCGTTGGGTCGGTCTTCACCGGCGGCGGCGTCCTGGATCACGCCATCCATGCTGGCCTCGCGTCGGAGGGGATTGCGACCGTGTCCAGTTTAGTCGCCGATATTGATGCGGACGGACTGGAGGTGGCCCTGTTCGCCAATCCTGCGACCCGTGGGGCATGGGTATCCGTCGAAGGCCCCATTGACGAGGTGGACACCGCCCAGCTCCCCATGCTGGACCTGTTGATCGCCGGCATTCCATGCACGGCGGCCAGCCGGCAGGGCAGGGCGAAGAAGCAGCAGTTCGCCATGCCTGAGGCCGACACCGAGGCAGGCCATCTCGTGGTCAGCTATTTGGCCACTGTCCGCGCTACCAACCCGGCGATCGCGGTGCTGGAGAATGTCGTCGACTATGCCGGCACGGCGTCCGCACACATCATTCGCACGCAGCTCGCCCGGTGGGGATACGAGGTTTTCCAGGTACAGCTTGCCGGCGGCGCCCATGGGGCGCTGGAGGACCGTCGACGCTGGTCCATAGTGGCCTTCTCGCAGGGGATCGCGCCTGTCGCCTTCCAGGTGGTGGCCGCCATCAACAGGGCCGGAACGCTGGGGCAGATTCTGGAGCATGTGCCGGCCGATCACGTAAGCTGGCGGCGGCGGGAGTATCTGGAGCTCCATGCCGCTCGTCATGCGGCCAAGGGCGGGGGCTTCAAGCGCAATCTCGTCGATGGCGAGGCGAGGGCCATCACCTGCATCGGCCGCCGCTACTGGAAGGGCAGAACGACCGAGCCCCAGCTCGTGGCTCCTCACGATCCTGCCCTGTCGCGGATACTGACACCGCGGGAGCATGCGGCCGTGAAGTCGCTGCCGGCAGACCTGACGGCCGCGATCGTGACGGGCCGGAGTTCGACGCGGGCGCACGAGCTGCTCGGTCAGTCCGTGGTGTGGAACTGCTTTCGGGATCTCGGTCGCGCCGTTGGCCGAGCGGTCCGCATCGCTGCCGGAACCGGTGCGGTGGCAGCTGGGACAGTGGTGGCGGAGTTGGGCCAGTTGGCGTTGGCGATCTGAAATTGGTTGTTGGCAGCGCCGGGTGCTGAAGGTGCCGTTGGCGGTAGCGGTGGATGGGACGGGGAAGAGGGCTTCCTGGCCTTCGGCCGGGTCTAAGAGGTGACCGCAGGACCTATCACCAGAGCGTCGGGCGGGTGGCTTCTCCAGATGTCAGCGCCAGCCGGCGCGTCTGCTAAGGGGCTTCGCCCCTGGCGCGCAGAAGGGACAAGCGCCGGCTACGCCGTCGTCGCCGGAGAGGTATCCCCAGCTCTCACTTCGCTATGCTCCGTTGCGAGCCGGCCGGCACGCCGGCCGCCCTTCGGGTGGGTGATCCCCCTCCTCTCCGGCGATCCCTTCCACTTGCCTCCCCGCCTCGCCGGCTGGCAGCCGCCGATGCATGCGCATCGGCAGCAGTTAGAGGAAAGGAAGTCAGCAAATGATCAGCACCAGCAGCAACCGCGAGCGTATCAACGGGACGCCCGAGTTCTACCGCGCAAGGGCTGTCGCATTCGCCCTGATCAGGGAACTCGAAGTCCAGGATGATCGGAACTTCCAGTTCGTATTGGTGGAGGCCCGTGACAGCCAAGTGGTCCGGGACATCCTTCAGGCGCAGGGGCGTCTGTCATTGCTGTCGCCTTGCTTTGACATAGAGGACGAAGAGGTCGAACAGGATGTTGACTTCGACATCCTGAGGGAACGTTACACGCGCCGCTTCTACAGCGAGGCGCACGGAGGGATCGTGACGGTTACGGTCTCCACCTGCTCCGACTGTGAAGGGTCGAGCTACGAACGCACGACGACGCTCAACGGGTTCCGTCATGACGTCGATGGGCCTGCCAGGACCGTCCGGAAGAACTACCACATCCCCGAGGAAAAGCACCTCAATGAGGACTACGTACAGCACTTCCTTTACGGCCTGTTGCGGGAAACGGTTGTGGACTACGCTGCCCTCAGTGCGCGTCTATCCCACACCGAGGCGCGCTACTATGGGTGGGATGATGGCGCGGAACTGGAAGCGGCTTAAGGAGGACGTGGGACCCGGAAAAAGGCATTTAGCGGACAGTTAGTTCCGATGAGAGAAGGCCCCCGTGTAAAGCGGGGGCCCTTTCCGTCCTGGGCGGTTACTTGGTGGGGGGCGTTGTCAGTTCCGTGGCATAGGTTGCCACCTGACCCAGCTCATACCTTGCCGATTCCTCGACCTCGTTGATCCTTCAGCTCGCGCCGCGAGAGCATACGTTGGTGAAGTCTCTGCCGTCCGATCTTGCCGAGGCGATCGTGACGGGCATGAACCCGACGAGGGCGCATGAACTGTTAGGGCAGTCTGTTGTCTTGAACTGCTTTCGGGACGTCGGCCGGGCGATCCTGACTGAGGTCGCTGGCGATGCGCCCGTGGCGACGCCCGGCATCCAGTTAGCGCTCGCCACGTGACAAGTGCTTGCGATGTGCAAAGGCCCTGGAATTCACCCAGGGCCTTCATCATTTGGGTCGATGGTGCGACGATGAGCCGTCACATTACGATGCGGGAACCTGCTTCACCAGGTCCTTCGCGGCATCAATGATTCGGCTCAATTGAGCATCGGTGATACCCAGCAGGCCCGCCGCCTCGAATGCCTTTCCAATCTCCGTCACGCGTCGTTCCTTGAGCTCCCGCCGCCGCACGGCAAGGTCAGCTTCCTGACGGTCGAGAGCCGCCAGTTCCTCAAGGACGGACGATGAGCTGGGACGTTTGCGCGGAGGAGCCATTGTGAAATCCTTCGTGTGATTGGATGGCGGAAGCTATCACCCGACAACGCTGAATTCCACTTCATTGCGGCTGTGTGGCGGTACTGTGGGCGGGGAGGGGCTCGCGGCGCCCCTCCCCTGCATCCCCATCCGCCGGTGGGTGAAATATCATCTCTCTGACTTCCGATGGTGTCGCGCATTCCGGTCAGCGTCAATGATGCACGGTACCCCCAAAATGCTGCGCATTTCGGCTCCCCCGTGCACCGCGCCATGGGCGCGGCGCCTGCGGCGTCATTGACCCTGTCCGGCCTGCATGAAGAGGGGGTTAAGTCATCAATACGATGGCAACGAACAACGGTGGAGACGACGATGACGACGGTTTTTGGGAGCAGCACGATTGAGCCGGGTGGATTCACGTTGGACGACGACGAGTGGCCCTGTGAATGCGGTTGCTGTGGTGGCACGGCGGTGATGCGGTCATGGGAAAGCTGCAACGGCGGGTCACTCAACCGGCATCGGGCCGTGCGTTGCGGATCTTGCGGGGCGTTCTACCGCGATGAGGACGACAGCGGGTTCTGATGGCGTGTCGCAAAGCCGGTAGGGGCGGGTAGCTGCTTCTGCCGGCTTTTCGCGTCAGAAGAGCCGGCCCCCGGCGGCGACCCTGGGGCCCCGGCCTTCGGCCACCCCGCGGCCCGCCCTGCCGGGCTCCCACGATGAAAGCTCTGCATCACGGTTGCTGCGAACGATGCCGGTCCACATACCCACAGGGCGACGCGGCCTCCCTATGGATATGTGGACGGCCAATGGTGTGCATGGCGTCGACGGTCTGCGCCAACGGGCGAGCGATCCGATCGACTGCGAAGATATCCACAGGACGTCCGGGCGGCGACTTCGTCACCGCCCGGACGGGATCTAGCCCGCCCGTACCTGCACGCGGAGAAGGCGTTCCGACGGGCTAGATCCCTGCGTCCTGTGGATATCTTCGCAGTCTATCCGAAGGTGCGATGGAGATCGCAGGCAACCGGCACCGTTCACACGGCTGACAGTTGTTACGGCTGGTATGGGGCAGGGTACGGCACCCTCCTTTGCTCCGTCGGTCGCCACTTTCCATCGTCAAGGTTTCCCTGGGGCGCCGGCTGCCCCATACCCTGCCTTCCTCACGCTGGGAAGCGGCCGGGAGCGGATAGGTGAGCGAATGAAACCATGAGAGGGATCAACCTACGGACATGGGGTTTTCTCACACCTGATGCAGCTCCGCTGCGTATAAAATGTTGTTTTTACGCAATAAAAACGCCATGCGTTGAATGGCGCTTTGCATGGCGACGTATTGCGTTTGATACAACCCGCAGAAATGCTAAAAGGTTCGGAATAATCGGTTGAGTTGGTGGGCGACATGTCGGACGGTATCCGGATATCTCGAACAATCAGAATGACAGATGACGAGTGGGCCGCAGCGGCTTCGAAGGCGAAATCCCTAGGCTATCGTGACACGTCAAGCTGGATACGCGACCTCGTCCAGTATGGAATAACGGGCGCATATCCCGCATCCGAGCAGAGGACAGGATCGTTCCCCACGAACCTCGCCGAGCGGCTGATGCTGAGGGCGGCTCTCCTGTCCTGGAAGGCACTGGAATCTGGTCTCAGCGAAGATCAAGCGGTCGCAATCCGCAAAGAGGTTGATGGTTTGATTAGACAGCAAAACCTGATCGGAAACGGGGGCGTCAATGGCTAAGAAGGAAGCTGCGGACAAGGCGAATGGCGTCAAGCACTTCATTCGTGGCGGTCAGGTTACACACCACTCGCTGGCCATGTTCTGGCAGGTCTGCAAGTTCCTAATTTTCATCAGCGTGTGGATCATCATTGGTGTCGGGATCTACCGGTTCATGGACAGAACAGACACCTATCAACGCAGCGTCGCTCGGTCCTATTTCTATGCCTACTTGCAGCATGATTGGTCAGGTAGCGCGGACGGAATGGTTGGCTTTGTCCGTCCCGACGGTTCGCGCGTGGACGTAACGGCCCGTGAGCTGCTGACACATCCGGGCGTGCGCGAGGTAGCCGGTCAAGTTAAAGGTGAATTGATTTCCGCATTCAAGGTAAGCGCCCTCATAGCGGCACTTCTCTGCTGCCTGGTTGCGATCTACTTCACTCTGCGCGGATCGTCCCTGGCTCGACGTCGGCACTTGCAAGGTAGCCTACTGGCGGCGTCACCGAGGGCCTTCATCAAGGCTATCAGGAAGCACAATCGCAGCTTCCCGAAGGAGCGCCGGACCCCCGTTGTTCACATCGGTGAACTACCGCTGACGATGGGCGACGAGACGAAGGGTATCGTCTTTATCGGGGCTGTTGGCGTGGGCAAGACGGTAGCGCTGAACCGCCTGCTTGAATGGATCCGGGCCAGTGGCGATCGGGCGGTCGTGTACGACAAGATGGGAACCTTCGTCGAAGCATTCTATGATCCAAAGAAGGATGTCATCCTCAATCCCTTCGACAATCGCTCTCCATCCTGGAACCTGTTTGATGACGTCCTCCTGCCCACAGACCTGATGTCCATTGCCACCGCCTATATGCCTGACAAATCACAAGGCGGCGATCCGCTCTGGATCCAGGGCGCCCGCATCCTTTTTGACAAGGTTGGCCAGCAGGTTCTGCGCACCAAGAACCCGTCCAACGAGACGCTTATCACTGGTCTTCTCAAGATGCCCATCGATCAGATGGCCAAGCTCCTGAAGGGGACTACGGCATCGTCATTGGTGGATGCGAAGGCACCGAAGCAAGCCCTTGGCTTTCGCGCTGTGCTGGCAACTTGGCTTGACCCGTTGGACCGATTACCGATGGATAGGGAACGGTTCAGTATCCGGCGCTGGCTTGAGGCAGATGAAGGTGGAGGTTTTCTGTTTCTCCCCTCCCGTGGCGACCTGCATGCCACGATGAGGCCGCTAATCACGGCCTGGTTGGAGATCATCGTCAACGGGCTGTTGACCCTGCCTTCCTCGTCCACGCGGCGCATCTGGATCATCACGGACGAGCTGCCAAGCCTACAGGAAATACCTTCTTATGAGGCACTGACAGCCGAGACACGGCAGAAGGGCGCCTGTCCCGTTGCCGGGATTCAGAACTTTCCGCAGATGGAGGCGATCTATGGCGAGAAGCGTGCGAAGGCGATTTCTGGCAACTGGCGCACGAGGTTCATCTTCTCCACTGGCGACGGAGAAGTAGCGAAGTGGTGCTCGGATCAGATTGGTGAAAGAACGGTGTTGGATTACCGTGAGACCGTGACTTATGGAGCGGTTGATTCCCGTGATTCCGTGGCGCTGAACGAACAGCGCGAGAAGGAGCTGCTGGCGCTCGCCTCAGACATTCAGGACCTACCCGACGGTCATTGTTACGTCCGCATGCCTCAAGGAATACCCGTCGGCAAGATCGTCATTCCGTACAAATCCTATCCCTCAGTTGCTCCCAGTTTCGTGCTGCGCCGTGACCTCTTCATGAGGGAATCACTTGTAGAGCGTATGGAGGACGATGAAGGAGAACGTGACAGTGGTGAGCAAGCGTTGCTGCCTAATATTGAGGCCCGTGAACATGGTGCTGGGGGTGACGTGCAGAAGGGCGAGGACCAGTTAGGTGAGGGAAAGCGTCCGGATTCAGGACCAGAGAAGCGACCTGACACGCAGGCCGTTCTCAATGACATGGACATTATCTGAGGCATCCAATGCTGTCAGTATCGACGCTCAGTTCCAGCGCCCAGGCGGCCAGCTACTATAAAGGTGCTAAGGCTGGCGACTACTACTCCAAGGGCCAGGGCAGCGCCGTCGATGCCGAGAGTGGCGGTCCCGATGGCGGGCCATCGTCAGCTGGCATTGGCGTAAGCGGTGGTGGCGGACCGGTGACCGGTGCAGAGCTGCGCGCGAGCACATGGTATGGTGCCGGTGCTGCCGCTGCGGGCCTGTCGGGACCGGTCGATCAGGACATGTTCCGCGCCGTGCTAGAGGGCCGGGTGCCCGGCGGCCCGCAGTTGGGCCGCACAGTGAAGGGTCCCGATGGCGCCATGGAGCGCCTGCATGTACCTGGCATCGACTTGACATTCAGTGCGCCAAAGTCGGTGTCGGTTCTGGCGTTGGTAAAAGGGGACCGGGCGGTTCTTGAAGCCCATGATGAGGCTGTCGCGTCGGCGCTGGCCTACCTGGAGAAGAATGTCCTGGAGACACGCAAATCGGTCGAGGGCGTCATGGAGGTCACGACCGGCCAGGACATGGTGGCTGCCCTGTTCCGGGAGGAGGCAAGCCGGAATCTGGAGCCGCAACTGCACACGCACGCCGTCGTTGCGAACATGGTCCGGGACGCGGATGGCAGCTGGAGAAGCCTGCATAATCCATCGATCTATTCAAACAAGATGCTGGTCGGCCAGATCTATCGATCGCATCTTGCGAAGTCGCTGACGGCCCTGGGATATGGGGTGGAGCGCACCAGCGACGATGGGCTGTTCGAGGTCGCCGGCGTGCCTAAGGAGCTGTGCGAGACATTCAGCACCAGGCGCCAGGAGATCAAGGCGCAGTTAAAGGCATGGGGACGGGCTGATGCCACGGCGGCTGCGAATGCCGCTGTTGCGACACGCCGGGCAAAACAGTCTGTCGGACCGGATCGGCTCATGGAGGCTTGGCAGATCATCACCAAGAAGCTGGGCTACGAACTGGATCAGCTTGGCCGGACGCAAGACCGGGGAGCGGAGACGGTGGCCACCGTCACGCCCATTCCAACAATAGACACAAAGGCGCCAACCCTCCTGTCGAAAGTGACGGCAGCGATGACGGCTCTGGTTGCCCGCTGGCGTGCCGCCCTGGGTGCATCGGCTGAGCTATCCACATCTGACCCGCTTGCTCTCGCCGCCGGCATCCGGCGCGACACGGCAATGGATGCGGTGCTTTACGGATTGGCGGATCTTAGCGAACGCAGCAGCGTGTTCAGCCTGAGCAACCTAAAGGCGGCTGTCCTCAGCTCTGGGCTGGGGAAATTCTCGTTGCATGACATAGACCAAGCCGTTGCCACCCTCACGGAGAAGAACGTCATCTTGCCGGCCGTTCATCCCGAGATGGCCAAGGCCGGAATGGTAACGACCGGAGCGGCGCTGGAGACGGAGCAGGAGACCTTGCGACTCATAGACGAGGGCAGGGGAGCGGTATTGCCGCTGGCTTCGTCCGAAGGCTCCAGCTCGATCCTGGATAACGCGGGTATCTCTGGGGAAGCTCGAACCGCTGCCCTGGTGATCACGGGCAGCAGAGATCGGTTCGTCGGGCTGCAAGGGTGGGCGGGCACCGGCAAGACCACGCTCTTCCAGGCTGTGCAGGCAGTCGCAGATGGGCACGGCAAGCAGGTCCTGGCGCTGGCACCGCAGACGTCCATGGTCCGGCGCCTCGAAGAGGACGGCTTCGACGCCCGCACGGTTGCGAGCTTCCTGACTAAATTCGGAGGGGTCGTTCGGGGGCGCTATACCGAAGCTGGCCTCAGGGAAATGCGGGCGCGGATGAAGGACGTCGTTCTGCTGGTGGATGAGGCGGGGCGGCTATCGACGGCGCAGATGCGAGACCTAAACCGCGTGGCGACAGCGTTGCAGATTCCGCGTGTCGTTTACGCCGGCGATATCAGGCAGCTCGGTGCCATTGAAGCAGGTGCGCCGTTCGAGCAGGCACAGGACGCCGGCATGACCACGGCCACCTTGACGGATATCCGGCGACAACAGACGCCTGAGACCCGCGACGCTGTTTACGCGTCCATTGATGGCAACGTGGCGCGTGCCTTCCGGCTTCTGGGAGAGGGTCGCATCGTCGAGGCAAAGGCTGACGTGACCGGTTTGAATGGTGCAGCGGTCGGTGCCGCAGTCCGCAATGCTGTTGCAAACGCCACTGTTGCGAGCTGGGCCGATCTGCCACCCGAAGAAAGAGCCACCTCCGTCGTAATCGCGCCATCAAATACCACGCGGAGCGCCGTCACGTCGGGGATGCGCGATGTACTGAAGCAGGAGGGCCAACTTCATGGCGCGGAGCGCACGATCGGCGTGCTGGCCAACACCAACACCACGAAGGTGCGGACCCGTGTCGCCGGCAACTATGCCGCCGGCCAGGTCGTGCGCTTCACGCGTCCAATCCGAAGCCTGGGCATCGCGGCCGGCGACCATCTGGAGGTGCTGCGGGTTGATGCGCCGACAAATCAGGTCCAGCTCCAGACGAAGGACGGTAATGCCGTCAGTTGGGATCCGGACGGGCGGGAGGTCCGTCGGGGCGAAGCAGTGCAGATCTTCGAGCGGCGCGAGCTTGCCCTTATGGCAGGGGACAAGATCCGTTGGACGGTCAAGGATGCCGGCCGGAAGATCGATGGCGGTGCTACGGGCAATGTCGAGCAGATCGATGATAGGATGGCCACCGTCCGCCTTCAGGACGGCCGGCTGGTGTCCCTGGACCATTCTGCCGGCGAGTTGCGGCATATCGATCACGACCATGTCCAGACGACGTTCCGGGCACAGGGGCTGACAGCGGGTCGCGCGATCATTGCGATCAACAGCCGTGAACGCTTCCTCAACTCGATCCGGAGCTTCTATGTCAACCTTTCACGCGCGCGCATGGACGTTCGCCTGGTCGTTGACGACCGACATGCGGCCATAAGGTCCATCCTTGCCAACACGGGCGACAAGGCCACCGCCTCGGCAAGCCAGCAGCGTCAGGAGGCGCCCGAGGTTCCGCGGTCGTCATTGCCGCCGGCGCTGGAATATGCCATCGCCCATTTGGCGGAACGCGAAGCGGTATTCAGCCGCGGCGATGTGCTGAAAGCGGCAATGCAAGCTGGCTTTGGCAGCCATAATGTCGATGAAATCGAACAAGCAGTGGTGGTTGCGGAGAAGGAGGGGACACTGATCCCTGCCGGCAACCCCCATGGCTCGGACAAGGGGCGGAGCAACGAACGCTACTTCACCACTCCGGAAGCCCTTGTCGCGGAAAAGGCGGCAGTGGATCACATCCGGCGGGGCAAGGGCGCCATCGCGCCACTGCTGGACCAGGCGGAACGGACTGATCTCATCGCCCAACACCCGCTCAACGCCGAACAGTCTGAAGTCGCCAACTTCCTGTTGGCCACGCCCGACAGGTTTGTGGCTGTGCAGGGGCTCGCCGGCGTCGGGAAGACGACAATGACCCGGGCGGTAGTCGCCGGTATCAGGCTGGCGGGAAGCCATGTGCTGGGGCTGGCGCCATCCACCGCTGCGGTCAAGGAATTGTCGGACGGTGCAGGCATTGATGCGGCAACGCTGCAATCGTTCCTGCAGGAGTTTGGCTACGTTGCCAGGGGGGAGGCGTCGCCGGCACAGTTGGAGGGCCTGAGGGATGAGTTCGGGCGGACGGTCATCATCGTGGATGAGGGCTCCATGGAGTCCAATCGTCAAGTGGCCGACCTGGTGCGGATCGTCGAAGCGGTCGGAGCGCGATCGATCACCTTGGGCGACGTGAAGCAGCTGCGGAGCGTGGAGGCGGGCAGGCCTTTCGACATCATGCAGCGATCCGGGATGGCCACGGTCTATATGACGGACATCCAGCGCCAGACGGAGGAGGATCTGCGGAGCGGCGTTTATGCGGCTTCCGAAGGGAAGGTGGCCCTTGCGCTGGCCAAAGTCGGGACGGACAACATCATCCAGGTCGGCACCGAGGGAGAGCCAGCGTCCCGATTGAGCATTGCCAGCCGGATCGCCGCCGACTGGCTGGACCTGCCCCAGGCGGATCGAGCGGTGGGCAAGGTCATGATCGTGGCGCCGGCGCGCTTCACGCGCGACGCAATCAACCACGAGATTCACCAGGGGCTTACGGCGAAAGGTGAGATTGGCGCTCAGCAGGCCACCGTGATGGCGTTCAGGAACAAGTCGTTCACTCGGGCACAATCTACCTTGGCGTCGAACTATAAGGTCGGCGATGTGGTTCGCTTCGTAAGCGGACTGGGCGGTTCCGCCATCCGCAAGGATGAATACCTAACCGTCGTTCGTGTCAACCAGGCGGCCGGGACGGTCAGCCTGCGGCATGGCGACCGGGTGATCGATTGGAAGCCGGGCGACGCCAATCACCGCGCCAAGGTGGCCGTATACGAGGTGGTGCAGCGGCAGATCGGAGCCGGTGAACGGATTCGATGGACCAACAACGACAAGGTCGCCGGCACCGTCAACGGCCGGCGTGCAGACGTGGTCGAAGTCGATGGCCGAACCGTCCACATCCGCTTTGACGATGGCCGGATCGGGCAGTTCGACGTCAACGACGCGGCGCTGCGCCACATGGACTACGATTATGCGCGCACGGTCTACGCATCGCAGGGAGCGACGACAACCGCGGTCTGGGGAGCACTGGCGGCCGCGGACAACAAGCTCGCCAACCAGCAATCGTTCTATGTCGTGATGTCGCGGGCCCGCATTCAGGCAAAGCTCTATGTCGATGACCTCAAGGGGCTCACCAAGCTGCTGGAGGCGCAAACCGGTGTAGCCAGCTCAGCGTTGATGGGCGTTGGCCACCCACTCGCTCGGGAGAATGATATTCTGGATCGGTGGATCGGAGGAATGGCGGGTCCTCAGGCTGGCCTCGGGCGGACCCCGCCAATGCAGGGGCCGCAGGCGGGGCCCACGGCGGCGCCGGTTCCGCATGGCGCGGGTGCCACCCCAACCAGCACCCCACCGCATTATCATGACGTCGAGCTCAGCTTGTGATGGGCCTGAAGCAGCTGAAAGGATTCTGGGTGAGCAGTATGGCTATTCTGCTGCTGTTGCCCTCGCTGTCGGCCGCCAGGGACCTCGCTGGTCGGCCCAGGGTGCTGGACGGTGACACGGTGGTCCTGGAAGGCACCAAGGTGAGGCTCCATGACATCGATGCGCCGGAGCGTGAGCAGTGGTGTCTCAGCCCGACGTCCGCATGGTATCCCTGCGGCGAGCACGCAGCCCGAGCCTTGTCCCAGGCAATTGGAACCGGTGACATCCGATGTCAGAGCCGTGGCACTGACCGGTACGGTCGTATCTTGGGGGTCTGCAATACAGCCGGGGGCCTGAATCTGAATTCGTGGCTGGTGCGCGCCGGATATGCGGTCTCCTATAACGGGCATACCGGCTCCTACCTCTGGGAAGAAGCAGAGGCGCGGGCAGCCGGCAGGGGGCTATGGTCGGGAACCTTCGAGTTGCCTGCCGATTTCAGGCGGCGCAAGCGGGATGCTCGGCATGGGCCGTGACCTGCTGCCCAGGCCGGCTATCGCGGCCTGGCCTAAGCCGTGTCAGTCAAACGTTGCCGATGGGTGTCGAACTCACCTGCCACGCGACGAAGATGCTCCGCGAGACCGAACGGCGCAACGATGAATCAGTGGGTACTATGCAATCAGAAATTACACAAAGCTCGTCCGCAGGAACAGGCTCGCGGCGCCCACACCGCCGCCAAGTCGCCCGGCCTGTCGTCGCATGAACGGTCGAGCAGCGGCCCAAATCATTCGGCATGGCCGACAGGCCCATAACGCGGTTGGCTTTTCCGATCACCGGGGCGGGGATGATAACTCGCCCCGGTGATCGCGCAGCTTGTTGCAGGCTACATAACTTGGTCCGGTCCTGAAACCTCCGTGTCCTCAAGGTCACCATCATCCGTCGTGTCACCACTGTCAGCGGACTCCATAGCCCCTTCTCCGGCGTCGGTCGGTGGAATGCTGATGTCGTCGTTTTCGTCGGTCGCTTTCTCGTCCTTAGCAAGGACCAAGAGCTCCTTAAGCCGATCAGCCGCCCTTGCGCTAACCTTCTTGGAATTGTCGACTATGGCAGGGTCGATATACTTCGCCCAGGCCTCCAGACCCTTCATTACGCTTCTCTGGGCTTCTTTGCACCCAGGGTACTTTTCAGCGCCCTGATTTCCTGAGACCTTAGTCAGAAAAGCCCCACTCTTGTTAAGTGCATAGAGGTGGAAGTACCACCACAGCACCAGGAGCGAGCAGATGCGAGCGACGGCCGCCTCAGACCAGGTGATTGTATGATTGGCATGGCTCAAGCCAATGCCGGCCCAAACCGGCGCACCATCGTGCTTCGCCTTCACCTTCAAGAGTCCGCGGTCGGATAGGGTGTTCAGGAAGCTTACCCAGGCCTCGCTAAACGTGCGGTGCGTGTAGCGAGGCGTTACGTCATAGTGCTGAAAAGCGATCTTCGTTGCACGGAACAGCGCTTTCTGGAAAACCGCGTAAAAAGCCCAATCGTCGCCCTTCATCTTCGCCAGCTCCTGGAGGGGCTGATCGATTTTCTTCGGAGCGTCCTCACCCCATTCTTCTCGTTTGCTCTTTTGCGCCTTCACCGGGAGTACGATGTATGAAGCGATGTCACCGTCGATGCCACCCCTCTTCTCGACCTCAGTGATGAAGTCGGCGTAGGGCTTGAACTTAGTGAACACGTCGAGGAACAACTGCCGCCAGATCTTGGAGAAGCTGTCGGCGCAGGCCCGGATATAAGGGGCGGTGGGATTGGGGAAGGGTGTCTCGAAGCCCTCCTTGAGGTGGTGCTCCTCGACATATGACATAAGTGGCGGAAGGCCGTACTTGGCCTCGTGCGCTTGGATATGCTTGCTTACGTCGAGGGCGGCTTCGATTGACGACACGAATTTTCGGACGGAATCGCCATCAAGGGGATCCTTTGGCCGCTTCAGGTCCAAGACGTCCTTGATGACGGCGTAGAGGAGCTCGACCGTGGTGATGAACGGCCCGGTCTTCTCACCAACGTTGAACTTGGCGCTCTCGTTGTTCTGCCAATGGATCAGGCCGAGTGGCAGTCGGCCATCTTCGACGACGCCAACACGTGTGCCGATGAGCTCGCGCAGGCACTTGGCCTCGATATCCTGGTCAGACAGAAGTATCTGCCGGGCCCGGGCCACGGTCTTGGAGTGCATGTTGAGGTCGATGAAAATCTCACGGACGACCGTGAGGATGGGGTTCTCCCCGTCCGCTACTTGGCCCGGCGCAAGGTTGAAGCCGGCCCGCGGGTCAAGGATGAGGAACATCACCGAAAGCTGGCTCTCCATAGCCTTGGATGAAAGGCCCCCTTCCAGAACCAGGGTCTTCAACGCCGCAAGCCGATGCTGGCCGTCAATAGTGGCGGCGAAAACGCGATGGGGATCCCAACGGAGGGCGCCACCGGGGCCCGAAGTGTCGCGGATCAGCTGGACACGTCCGATGTCGGCGGTCCTCCATTCCGGCTCATTTGCCCAGTCCAACGGGATGGGCCCCTTATCGATGGCCCCATAGTCTCCGGCGAGCATGCCGTTCTCATCAAGCGGGAGGAGCGCGACAGTAAGTGTACTGAAGAACTTTAGTTTGTTCGGCCGTTTCAGATAGCCCTTTACTAGGTCTTCTTTGACACGCTCCCAATCGATCTCACGCTGGAATAGCTCCTCCAGCCGCCACTTAGCGCGCAGGTCGGAGGGCAGATTCTCTACTAAGTCCAGCTGCTTGACTACCTCGCCGATGGGCATCATGGCCTGGAAGAAGGGTATCTCGCTTCCAGCCAGGTTAATAGTCCCGCACAGGATCGGGCGGGCCTCGGTGTAGTGGGGCCGGTCTGATCCCGGCTTCTTGAACGCGGGGCTCGTCATAAGGCTTTCTCCTGTTCCTACCCAATCCGACCGACAAACCCCGGCCGGATCAGCCGGGTGACGATTTCCTCAATAAGGGTCAGTGTTTGCTCGTCTTTGTAAAGGTCGCTGTCCGGCATCAGCCTATACGCCAGCGTACAATTCTCGATCTGGATATCAGCAGACCGCAACCGTGTTGCCAACCCTGAACCCGGGGCCAAGTGATCCTTGATCCGGCGCCGAAGCCCACCGGTCTGCCCGACGTAAAGAGGAGCGCGTAGCGGGACGGCCGAAGCGATGACATCCACCAGGAAAACTCTGAAGGCTTCCGACTGCGCATGTTCCTCCAAACGTTCCCGCTTGTACTCGGAAAGGTCCGACTGATTGTCCAGACGAACTTGGTGTAGGGACCCTAATGTCTTAGTATGGCTTGGCGAGGACCTGTGTTGGACGACGTCCAAGACCGAACTCACAAATGTCTCCGGAGACAAGTTGGAAATAACCGGCACGGGGGCGAAGAACGCATATATGGCTGGACTCTCGGGTAGACGCTGGCATGCGGTTAGGGCACCGCCCCGGATACTTGAGAAGTCGATCCGCTTGAAAGCTTCCATTCTTGAACCGCAGCAGATTAGTTAATGGCGTAAGCGCTTGGAGGCTCAGACCACAAAGTGCTATCCGAGCGGCGCCGATAATGAACTAACGATAGCCAATTTGAAATAGCGTTTCCAAGCCAACCTGCGCGGTTCACTTGTGGCAGGCGATGCACATCTTCGCGCTACCGTACACCTCGTCCATGTCCATCGCGTCACCATCTACCCGGAGCGGGTTGCGGGGCCGCCGTTCGTTCATCCTTGCGACCCGCTTTGCATGATCCTCGCGGATCTGTGCAATCCGCTCGGGGGTCGCCAACTGCTCTAGGCTCTCTCCTTGGCTCCAGGTGAAGGGCGACCCATGCTCGACGGCACTTTTCTCAAGTTGTCGCGCCTCTTCAAAAGCGTCCGGGTGCAACTCCAAGAGCCGCACCCATTCAATCTTTTGCTGATAGAAACAGAAGGTGCAGCCACTGCGGGATCGCCAAGAATAGTAGGCTGGTAGACCCACGCCAGAGGCCTGAAGGAGTTCGATCACACCCTCCTTGTCGATGCTGTGCTCACGCAACGGCAGCTTCACTGATAGGTTCGGATGCGTGGACGTGTAACCTTCTCGGTAATCCTCGTCGGCGCGGATGGCGATGTAGCTGACCACCTTGACCCCCTCATCGAGGTCACCTCGTAGCCAAGCCTCCATTGGCCGCAGCTTCAGTTGGCGTGTGCACCAGCGCGTGTTGGGCGACGGGAGGAAATACTTGTACTGCTTGAGCCAGAAATCGAACTGACGATCAGGGTTGAGGTAAGTGATCGGCTTGCCCAAGAAGCCCTCAAGCTGGTCGAGGAACGGTCGGACCTCCGGTAGCTCCTTACCAGTGTCGGTGAAGAAATACTCGATATCCAGCTCTGGGTAGTTCTGGCGCATAAATACCGCCAATGCAGCGCTGTCGCGGCCACCGGAGAGCCCCAGGACATGGCGAGTCCGCGTCATCAATGGGTCCTCCGAGAACGGGGCGACACGTGCTCGGGCCTAGGGCCTGGGAACACTGTCGATTCACCGTCTTCCAAGCCCTCCTCCGCCAGCTTCGCGCCTAGGAGGGCCACTGCGGCCAATGCCATGTCCCGGCTGACACGGGCTTCCCCAATGATCCCCCTAAGCTGCTCCACAAGTCTTCCCAGTTCTGGTTTCTCTCGGACAGAGATGTCGAAGTCCGGGGCTATCGGCGACGGGCGGTCCGGGTCACTGATGAAGATGGCCATTGAGAGGCGGCCGTCACTCCGACCCTTCACATGCGCCAAGCCTTCTGCCTTGATGAACTGCTGCGCCAATAGGGCTATCTCGACCATTGCGTTGTCGATGTCGCGATCAACCCAATCACGGGATGATTTGCTGGCCGCGAGGCTCGCAATGCCCTCTATGTCCACGGGCTCGCCAGAATAGCCTGCCAATCGCGTCGCGAAAGCGTCGAAGCGCAGGTTCCCATTTAGGTTGCGCACTGCCTCCGCCCTCGCCCTCAATTCGGCCAGGCTCTCCGGGCTTCGCTCTCGGATCCGCAACTCGCGCAGCATCGTTGTTTCGAGATCGGAGAGCATCTTGCTATAAGCACCGACCAACTCTGCCAGTCCGGCCCGTATAGCTGTGACCAAGCCGTCTGCATCACTTGCTGCGGCCTCTCTGTCTTGAAACAGGGCGGGAATGTCATCCAGCAGCAGTTTGTTCGGGTCGCTTGCCAGCTTTGCCAAGTTACGCACTTTGAGGGCGACCGGGGAGAGCCGGGTGGTCCTAAGCACCCAAGGCTGCAGGTTCATCACGACGCTGACCAAGCCTTTTGCCACATCAAACGTTGAGGGCTGGGTCTGCCCTGTGTCCAAGCCGCCAAGTTCAACCACCAAATCGGCCACGCCGGACAGGAACCGCGCATGAAATGCGGTCGTTTCCGTCCACCGAAGCCGGACGCTTGAGGATTCTTGGGCTAGTCGATCCACCAAGAGGTTCGAAAGCCGGGGCTGGAAGATGCCATCCAAGTACACGGCTAGACGCTCAGCCCTGGACAGGTAGTAGGCAATCCCGATTACCGGCAGCAAACCGTCACGGATGCCGAAGGGGGGCGCGCGCCAGACGTTGAACAGCTGTTCCAAATCCAGGCCGGCAGGCCCCGCCTTCTTGAAGAGTTCGTCAGCTCTCTTCCAAAGGGGCAGTAGGTTGGCCTCGTCTCGGCTCACTTCCCCAGGCGCCACAAAGCGCCATTGGCTTTCGCGGCTGGGGTCGGGCACATGAAGCCCCGTCCTCAGCAGCAATGACGCATACATGCCAGCAGGGGCCGGCCACTGGTCGAAGCCCAACCGTTCCCTGGACCAATTCTGGATCATAGCTCGTAGCAGGTCTTTCTGCGCGGCGACAGCGTTGCTAGACGGCCTAATGCGGTTCAGCAGCTCGTTGTGTAGGCTCGGGCACTGGTGGTAGCGACCGTTGGCGAGCTCGGACGCGATCACGCTCAGCGACCGTGCGCCGCAGCCTGCCCGGGTCTCTAGCCTCACGTCAGCCCTTTCCTGGTGCCAACCCCACTCCGCGTCGGCGAAGGCGCGGCGTAATAGGTCTTCGACCTCAGCGGCAGCCCGGGTAATCCTGGCATTGACCTCGCGTCTCGCTACCGCGTCGCCGCTCAGTTCGGCGCTGTTGGAGCGAACGGCCTCCAGTGCCATCAGTTCGCCAACAGCCTCGCGGATACTGGAGCTGTATCGGGTCCAGCCCACAGCAACCGGCCATGCGCCAGTCGCCTCGGCGGCTTTCCGCCAAGCCTTCTTTACCGTCTGCTCGGCTTCCGCCTTCATACCGATAAGCAGCAGGAAAAGGCCGCTGGCGCCTCCCTTAGGCTTGTACGTGCGCACGGCTTCGACCGCGTCCGACACGGCTGCCAAGTCAACATCGAACCATCTCAGCGCACCCGTCTTGTGGTGGTGCGCCTTCGCCAGAATGGGCTGGAGCATGGCAAGGGAACGGAGACGTCCAAGGTCGACGCCATTCATATGGCTGCGGGCTTTTGCCACCGCAGCGTCGATGTCGAAGTCGCTACCGGCGAAGATGGCGAAGGCGTCGGCATGGCGCCGGTAGATCAGGACAGACCAGGTTCTCAAGTCGTCAAGTACCGCCTCCAAGCGCGCAGTCATGATGTGAGGTAGCGTATGCCCAATCACCTCTAAGCTCGGTGACAGGCCGGAACGTTCCTTGAACAGATCGATCATGGCAACCGCTTTTACGACCGCCAAGTGGTCAGTATCTCCGCCTTTCGCCTCGCAGCGTTCTACCGCTTCGACGGCGAGGGACCATCGGTGGCCGTCCAAGGACGCCAGGATCGAGGGTTCCAAGTTTGCCCTCAAGTAATCCCAGAACTGGATAACCCCATAGGGCTCTGCGCCATCCGCCGATGTGGTCTTCAGGTACTCCTGGAAACCGAAGGGTTCGCCGGAGTTCAGGAAGCCGAACACGGACCGCTGGTTCTGGCCGAAGCTGCGCCGGGAAAGCGGCCCAAGAAGACACGCGACCACCGGGTGGAGGGGCCAACACTGATTGAGGCGCTCGCCAAAGGCAGCTGCTGTGCCAGGCCGGTTGCCGCGGACGGCAGCGGCTATAGCCTCGGCATGGATGACGTTGCCTACTGGCCGGGCACCGCCTTGGATCGCCCGGGCGATCAACTCGACCTGCTCCTCGCCGGCGACATTGATGGGGATGTCAGCAAACCGCCCCTGGATTTTTAGCCACTCCTCACGGGATCCACCTGAGAGGCGGCTAGCATAGTCGTCAAATGCTTGGTGCAGAACGCCCACTACCAACAGGCGCCCGCCGCTCCCGGAGGCAGCCTCAGCCAAACGCTGAAAAAAGTAGACGTCCCCACCGGCCGCGGCATGCTCCAGAAACTTGCCCATCTCATCGATGATAACCAACAAGCCCGAACCCGGTGCGTAGTCGGCGGCGCTCAGGAGCTGGGTTATGACATTGTCGGCCTTTCCGGTGCGCCGCCGCCGCGTCCATTTAGCCCCCTCCAGGGCTTCTGCAAGAACGGTCTCCGGATCCTCGCGTCGACCGACCACGGGAAGGACGCGCCAGCCATCCTTCCCAATGCCGAGCCTAGTCGCGACTTCAGCGGCCACCTCAACACCCAACGCGGACCGGGCAGCGTCACGGAGCGTGCCTGGGCCACCGACGAAAGCTCCCAAGACGACAGCGAGGCTAGATTTGCCGCAGCCATAAGGACCAGTCCAGGTGAAGGCGCCCTGGCCCGCTTGCACCTGGGCAGCCATGTTAACGAGCGCGGCGCTGGCAGAGGGTGGGCAAACGAACCCCTCCATGGCGGACAATGTAATGTCCGCGTCGACACGGATGGAGCGCTGGAAACGCCGGCTGATCACGACGGAGTCGGCAAGCGGCTTCATGCTGCATCTCGCTGCGCTGTGCGGTCGTAAAGCCGGGCCAAATACTCCATAGGATCTAGTTGCTCCAGATTCTTCGCGGCATAGACCTGTCGCATGCCGGTCGACTCGTCCCACCGCAGCACGCCGTCGGTGAGATCGGCCAGCCTAACCAATCGGTCCACCACAGACTCCTCGTCTAGAAGGAAGACACGGCCCGGCGACCCCGGCTCGTGGGTGACTGCCTCCACCGTGAACTCCCGGCGCGTCGGGTACAGTTCGGTCCAGAACCGCACCAAGCCATAAAGGAATATCTCGTCTGGCAGGCTCATCTTTGGGCCCCGCCTGAACTGGAAGCCCGGTACACCCTCAACGCACTGAAGGAGGCCAAGCTCGGACAGCGGACTCTCAAGGTTGTCCTCCTGCCCAACTTTTGAGTTTTCCTGGCGAGCTGCGTAGGTACGCACGAAGCACTCGATGTCACGCTTTAGTGTCATCTCGGTCAGGCGTGATTCGTTCAGGCGGCCCACCTCACGCAGTTCCCCGAGCCGCCGCAACAGTCGGTGCAGGAGCAACTCGCGCGTGAATGTCGGCTCATAGAGTTCGTTAAACGCCCAGTACCAAGTCGTCGTCCGATTTGGTGTAGATGCGAGGTGCCAGTGGATAAGCCATAGGGACGCGGGATCATCCAAGAAGGGATCCCCACCCTTCTCGAAGATCATACGACCCAAGTCAGTCGGCTCCAGGAGGCCGGCGTCGTCGTCACCTTGCGACAAGATGTTGGCTGCATGCGCCCAATAGCGCATCGACGCGACCATATTCTTGCCAACCCCGAAGTAGGCGATAGCTGAGTCGTCAGTGAATATTGTTCTTGTATCAGTATTGCCACTCAAGCGGGCTAAACAAACAGCGTCGTAAGACTTTTTGAGCCAGCCATATCTCAACGGAAAAGTTTCGTGGCCAGCGAACTGTAGCTTGAATCGCGGATCGATCAGGAGACTGTTTACCATTACACCCGGCCCTACTGGGAACTCCACCCAGTTGAGTGTAGGCGCTAGTTCGGCTAAGGTCAATCGGGACTGGTGGGGTCCCCCAGTGGGAAGACATCCATCTTGGTCAATACCGTCATGTAGGACAACATCTATGGCCCTGAAAGGCGCTAAATCCCTAGGGATATACATGGACTATCAAGGGAGCACCCCAGAGGATCCGAGGGTGAGTGCCGCGATGGTCCCTTTCCAAAGCCTTCGCTATGGCAACCCTCATGCCTCCAATCACGCCTATGGGTGGGATGCCGATGCCGCCATAGCCGATGCGAGGTTGCGAATCGCGCTCGCCATCGGCGGGGAACCTGACGAGATCATCTTCACTTCTGGCGCCACGGAGGCCAACAACTTGGCCGTGATCGGCGCGGCCCGGGCAGCACCACTACACCGTCGGCGCGTCCTAGTCAGCGCCATAGAGCACAAGTGTGTGTTGGGTGCCGCGCGATCACTAGAGAGGGAGGGGTTCACGGTCGAGACCGTTCCGGTGGACGCAGATGGCTTTGTTCATCCGGCTGACGTGGCTGCCCGGATAGACGAGCGCACCGCGCTTGTCTCAATCATGGCGGTGAACAATGAGGTTGGGACAATTCAGCCAATCGCGGAGATCGCGGCCATAGTCCATGCGGCAGGCGCTATCTTCCACTCTGACGCCGCGCAAGCGCTTCCCGTGATCCCGATTGACGTGGCTGCAATGCATGTAGACCTCCTGAGCCTGTCAGGGCACAAGGCTTATGGGCCTAAAGGGATCGGCGCTCTCTACGTCGGCCGCCATGTAACACCACGACCTCGCCCGCTTTTCCATGGCGGAGGACAAGAAGGCGGCCTTCGTCCCGGGACACTTCCAACTCCTCTCTGCGTTGGTTTCGGCGAGGCTTGTGAAATTGTCCGTGCCGAACGGAATTTTGAAGTGGAGGGTATTGCAAAGCTGCGGCGGGAGCTGCTCCGGCGATTGCAGGCGGCGGTGCCGAGTGTGGAAGTGAATGGGCAGTCTGGCCATCCCGGCAACCTGAACCTCAGGTTTCCTGAGATTGATGCTTCCGTGTTGCTGAACGACCTTCAGCCCTCGCTCGCCGTCTCCACAGGCTCTGCGTGCACCTCTGGAATTCCTGAGCCGTCACACGTCCTGCGCGCGATGGGGAAGACCGCGGAGGAAGCGGAGCAATCTATTCGGCTCAGCATCGGCCGATATACCACTTGGGCAGATGTGGAGCGCGCAGCTGACCTGATCTCCGAGGCCGTACACCGTCTTAGGGAAATCTGAACCGGGTCACGACCCCCTTCATTCGTTGCAGCCGCGGAGAGCGGACATGCAGATGCAATGAGGTGTTCAGTTCCATGGACTAATCGTAAGGGTATTACCCTGTCATTTTGCCCAACGAGAGCATAGGTTTGAGCATATGTTGTCATGCTAGACGGCAATCCACGCATGGGGGATCGAATGGTTCGCGAAACTAGTACATTGCTTACAAGTTGCATCGATACGATCCCTGATTATGAGCGTTCCAGATATGAAGACGCTTATGGCGAGACACTGGGGATGCTGCGCCGCGCTGGGGAGGTAACAGATTACGGGTGTATATATATTTTGGAGCGCCGTGGTGATAGTAATTATTACAAGGCGGGGTTAACCTCCATAAAGAACCTTAGACCTCGGATGCAAAATTTACAAACCGGTGATCCATTGCCCCAGAGAGTCCGAATACTATGCATATTTCCCGATCGCGAGGCAGCCAATCTGGTCGAAACTGCGCTGAAGAATGATTATCAGAGCCGCGGCTTCCATAGCGATGGCGGGACGGAGTGGTATTGTGTGGAGCCCGATCAAATTGTCAGCGACGTTCGCCGCTTAACAGGTGAATTAGTGTGTCAGGACATTAAGACAAAAGCTAGCGACGGAAAAGTCGCTGCTTTACATGGCAATTTTTCTACATTTTTCGGTTGCGCTATACTCAAGATTACTGAAAATGGACTATTGCCATACGATCAACAAGAGCTCTTATCAAAGCGCCAAGTAGCGAACAAGCAGTGGACCGAGATAGTAATGGCTGCCCAGAACCCGAATCTGCGGCGCTTTGCTCTTCGTGCCTCTATTTCGCTCCATTTTGGGAAATATAGAGACGAGGATGAGATATTCGATGCGATCGATCGGGTTTACAAGAGGTTTAAGCTTGAAGTCCAAGCCATACAGGTCAATTTATCACCATAAATTTAGATCGTGCTAGTGCATTTTCCATTTATCCGTAGCGGTTGGGTTACGGACGTTGGCTTTCGGTCATCCTGGCGTAGTTGACATGTCTACACTGTGTTCTGGATGGTTCGAACTTACGGTGACAGGGAGGTGAAGCGGCTCTTCCGGCGTTCAGATGGTTGCCTTCACAACAAACCCTGCCGGTCAGCCTCAGACCATACGAACGGTGACAGCTTTTTCAGGTGATCTGAGTCCTTGTGGCGTAGATACTCCGCGAAGTGACGCTGCCGCATTTTATTGTGAGCGGGGCTGGCAAGTTTCAGACGCTTGATGGTGTTCCGTGCACGTGCCTTCTCGTCCTTACTGAGGCATGGCCCGGGGGTGATCTCGCCGCTGACCAGATTCAAGACGAACATGCCCGCTGACAGCCCGACCGGATCAAGTACATCGTCATACTTGTTCTTGTTGCGATTAGGTCCAAGGCAGGAAAGGCGAAAGTTGGACCACTCGTATGCATACCGAGGGGTCTGAGACTTAGCGATAAAATGATCAGTAGAGCCTGCACCCGTCACAAACTCGAAAAAGATAGCAAGGTAAGCGCAAGTACCATCATATGCGTTCCACAAATCCTCGTTCAACAGCGACCAGTAGGTCGGTAGCTTCGTCTTTGGGGGTAAGGGTCCGTCTAAAGGAATATTATTGGCTCTGAGCCAATCATTGCCAGGCTGTCGTACCTTCGCTTCAAAATCGGCTGGCTCGGGTTTCAGGGTGACAGGAATCATTTCAGCCACCCCTTGCGCCCAAGGACATAACGCCAGTTGAACAGGAAATCATCCGTCGGAGGCAATGCTTCGACCAATCGGTCATTCATAGCCTTTATCTTCTTAGGACTCGGCTTCTCGGCTTCCAAGAGAGAGGCTGCCTCCTTGACCAGGTCTTCATACTCGATAGGCCGGCTGCTGCGCAGATCGAAGGCTTCGCTCAGCAACCACCGAGCCGCATCTCCCTGCTTCTCAAACGGTCGCCGCGATAAGACTACCCTTTGGCGCTCCAGGTCCAAATCCCACCAAGCATCCAGATCCTTATTGAACTGTGGTTCCGACGATGCCATGACCAAGGGGGAGTGGGTGGCGGCAATTAGCTGCAACGTCGTATCGTCTCGACCTACTAGAGTCTCGGCTACTGCCAGCAGCGCTGGGATGATTCGTCGCTGCCAGTGTGGGTGCAGATGGGCCTCTACCTCGTCCATGAGCAACACCATTTGCTTGGTAGGCTCTTCCTTCAGAAACTTTGCTGCTAGACAATGCTCGTGCCAAGCCCAAACCAGAACATAGGCCAGCGACAGGATGCGCCGGATACCGGCGGAGGCGAACAGCACAGGTACATCCTGCCCATAGGGCATTCGGATGGTCGGGATATCGCGTGCATCATCAAGGCTGATACGAGTTAATTGCCCGGGAGCCAACTTTTCGTTTTCCGACGCCGAAAGCGCGGCTAGAACCGTGGTGAGTGATGTGAAAGCGCTGCTGTTAGCTTCCTTCTGCCAGCTTGCCCAGTCCAATACCAACCCCAGGCATAGGTGCTTGCCCCCTTTGTCGGTAAGACCATCCCATACTTCGGTCGGGCTGAACACATAGGCGGGCACGCGATCTTGCACATCGACGTCACCTTGGGTACGCCAGTAGTTGCGGGCCGGGTCCCATACTGCGAAGCTGCCGTCCGACATGGCATAGAACACCAAGCCGGGATTGGCAGGGCGGCCAGGCCGCCCCTTCCAGACCTCCTCGCGCGGTTGGTACTCGCTCGTGTATTGTTCCTTCTTCACCTTGCCTGTAAAAGAGAATCCGATGCTAGCGGGTTCGTTTCCGGCTGGAAGCGGGCGGCGACCTGAGGTCAGACGGTCATTGACCTCCCATGGCCAGCGCCGTGTCATCGACCACCAAGCGATGTCGAGCAGGAAGCTCTTGCCCAGGCCGTTGTCGCCGGTGATGAGATTCAGCCGGGGGGCGAGGTCCATCTCCAGCCTCGGCACCGGCCCCACATTGTTCAAGCTCAGGTGTGTTAGCATGGGCCAGGCTCCATTTAATGATGGTCGTTGACGCAGGTGGCTTTTTGATAACTTTTTTCTCAAAAGGCGTTGTGCATTCTTGATGCGGTTCTTGTTGGACCGGCTAGCCATGAGGATCGTTTTCTTTACTCATGGACTTGGCCTTAGTAGCCTCATCGCGTGGCACTCAAGGCATTTTGCGGGATTAGCTAAGCGGAACTTACTGATGGTTCCAACCCATCGTCAATCATAAGAATGGTGGCCAGCCAGCAGCAGCACGTCTTACTCTAGACTACAAGCCCAGCCTGCGGCTGGGTCCGGGGCGGATCGAACGTGGTCCGGCGACGACCGGTCCCAGCGCGCTTGCGTCGCGGAGGCGCCGCGCGCCGGACCTCGGCCGCGTAGGCTGACCATCGACGACACTACGGATATCAATGTCCACGACGTGCCTGGATGTGCCAAAATCCCAACGTCGTTTACGTCCCTTACAGAGCCAAAGCCGCTCCGGGTATTTCCATAATAGTTGTTATTGCTCAAATTTGAGCTATCAAAAATTGCCGACCAGCTTTCCACCTGCGCGAGCTTGGTCGAACCCTTCACGCACCACGGATAGCTTTTAATTGGAAGCTCTCGTCACCGCGTCGGCAAATCTACGGATGTTTTTTTCGAT
>NZ_JAIXSV010000110.1 GCF_027484505.1 Asticcacaulis sp. | reverse complement strand
AGTGTCACATCGGGGGCCAGTTCGACCAGCACGAGGCCAGAGCCGTCGGGCTTCACCTCAAACACGCCCAGAGTCGAAATAATCAGATCGACCACGCCCGCCCCGGTCAGCGGCAGGTCGCAGCGTTTCAGCACCTTGGACTCGCCGTGCTTGTTGGCGTGTTCCATAACGACCACGACCTTCTGCACCCCGGCGACGAGGTCCATGGCCCCGCCCATGCCCTTGACCAGCTTGCCCGGGATCATCCAGTTGGCGATGTCGCCGTTTTCGGCCACCTCCATCGCCCCCAGAATGGTCAGGTCGATATGGCCGCCGCGGATCATGGCGAACGAGTCCGACGACGAGAAATAGCTGGTTTCGGGCAGTTCGGTGATGGTCTGCTTGCCCGCATTGATCAGGTCCGGATCGACCTCATCCTCATAGGGGAAGGGGCCCATGCCCAGCATGCCGTTTTCCGACTGAAAGGTCACGGTCATGCCCTGCGGGATGTGGTTGGCCACCAGAGTCGGGATGCCGATGCCCAGATTGACGTAGAAACCGTCCTGAAGTTCCTTAGCCGCGCGGGCCGCAAGATCATCACGGGTCCAGGGCATGATCAGACTCCTTCTCTCTGACGCACGGTGCGCTGTTCGATGCGCTTTTCAAACCTGCCCTGCACGATACGGTCAACATAGATGCCCGGCGTGTGGATGCTGTCGGGATCGAGCGAGCCCACCGGCACGATCTCCTCGACTTCGGCGACGCAGACCTTGCCCGCCGTGGCCATCATCGGGTTGAAGTTGCGCGCCGTCTTGCGGAAGATCAGATTGCCGCGTTCATCGGCCTTCCACGCCTTGACGATCGAGAGGTCGGCGACCAGCCCCGTCTCCAGCACGTAGGTCTTGCCGTTAAAGTCTTTCAGTTCCTTGCCCTCGGCGACCAGCGTACCGACGCCGGTGGCGGTGTAGAAGCCCGGAATCCCGGCGCCGCCCGCCCGAATACGTTCGGCCAGGGTGCCCTGTGGATTGAACTCCAGCTCCAGCTCGCCGGCGAGGTACTGCCGCTCGAACTCCTTGTTCTCACCGACATAGGACGAGATCATCTTTTTGATCTGTCGCGTATTGAGCAGCATCCCCAGACCGAAGCCATCGACCCCGGCATTGTTGGAAATGGCAGTGATGCCGGTCACGCCCGTATCGCGCAGGGCGGCGATCAGGTTTTCAGGGATGCCGCACAGGCCAAAGCCTCCGGCCATCACCGTCATGCCGTCAAACGTCAGCCCTTCCAGCGCACTTTTCGCGTCCGCATATATCTTCGACGGCATCGGTGTCTCCCGTTTGCGTATCTGTTGAAAGCTAGACCGAAACGTCGCCACCTGTCATGCGTAAATTGCCGCAATGCAGCAGGTTTTAGCGGTCATTCCAAAATCTGTGTAATCTGTGAAATCTGTGGTTTCTGAACAGGCTGTCCGTCCGTTCCGACAGGGTTGAGAAGAACCACAGATTTCACAGATTGCACAGATTATTTTGGCGTTTGCAGATAGGGCTTTAGCGAGGCTTCCGCATCGGCAATGACGCTGTCTTCCACCGCCACAGCCTTATGGATCAATTGCTTGCCCGCCATAAAATCCGCCGGGCGATTTACGCTTTCGACGCAGATGACCCGCTGAGAGGCGTTCAGGTGAAACACGCTGAACGCCCCTGTCGCCGGATCACCGCGTGTGATCATTTTGGCACCGGCGTGCGTCAGGCCCGCAATCTGGAGCTTATAGTCGTACTGATCAGACCAGAACCACGGCACTTCGGGCGGCGGGGCTTTGAAGCCCGTGATGGCGGCGGCGGCCTGCTTGGCCTGCTCCAGCGCGCTCGGCACGCTCTCCAGCCGATAGCGCCCTTCGTACCACGGCCTGACCTCGCGCGAGGTGACGTCGCCAATGGCAAAGACATTCGTGGCCGAGGTACGGGCTTCGTGATCGGCGACGATGCCGTTTGCACACGCGATACCAGCGGTTTGCGCCAGATCATCGGCAGGCAGCGCGCCGATGCCGACCAGTAGCACATCGAACGCATGCACGCTGCCGTCGGCCATATGTACGCGGCGCAGATCACCGTCGGCGCTGACGCGCACCACCTCGGCTCCGGTGATCAGATCGACGCCGTTATCGCGGTGGATGCGCGTAAAGGCCTCCGACAGAACGGGCGAGGCGACGCGTGCCAGAATGCGGCTTTCCCGCTCAAACACCGTCACCGCGCTGCCCAGCTTGCGTGCTGAGGCGGCGACTTCCAGCCCCACATAGCCCGCGCCGATCAGGCCGATGCGTTGTCCGGCCCTCAGGTGCGGCTTGAGCCATTCGGCATCGGCAATGGTGCGCAGCAGGTGATAGGGTGTCGCCTCGGCCCCCGGACAGCCGAAGGGGCGCGCCTTTGAGCCGGTGGCGATGATCAGGTGCTCATAGGCGACCGGTTCGCCGTCGATGATGACGGTCTTGCCCTCCGTGTCGATGGTCTCGACGCGGCGCTCCAGCCAAACTGCGATGTTGGCTTCGTCATAGAAGTCCTGCGGCCGCAGATAGAGGTCGTCGCCCGACGCCTCGCCCTTAAGCCAGGCCTTCGACAGGGGCGGGCGCTGATAGGGCAGGTACGGCTCATCTCCGATCAGGGTGATCGGACCTTCGTAGCCGTACTGGCGCAGGAAGGCCGCCGCCGAACCTCCGGCGTGCCCCGCCCCCATAATGACGACACCCGCGCTCATGTTTTACAGGTCGCCGGGGACGGGCAGGCCGTGCTGTACGCAGGCCGCTTGCAGCGTGTTGTTGAGCAGGCAGGCAATGGTCATCGGACCAACGCCTTTCGGCACGGGTGTGATGGCCGTAGCGCGCGTCAGGGCGGCGTCGAAATCGACATCGCCGACGATCTTGCTTTTGCCTTCGACTTCGATGCGGTTGATGCCGACGTCGATGACATAGGCCCCGTCCTTCACCCAGTCGCCCTGGATGAATTTCGGACGCCCGACGGCGGCGACCAGCACATCAGCGGTGCGGCACAACTCCGGCAGGTTCGCGGTGCGCGAATGGGCGATGGTCACGGTGCAGTTTTCATTGAGCAGAAGCTGTGCCATCGGCTTTCCGACGATGTTGGAGCGCCCGACGATCACGGCATTGAGGCCCGACAGATTGCCGTCACTGTGGGTTTTTAGAGCATCCTTAAGCAGCATCAGCGAGCCCAGCGGCGTGCAGGGGACAATGGCGTCGAGGCCCACCGCCAGCCGCCCGGCGTTCTGCACGTGGAAGCCATCGACATCCTTCAGCGGGTCAATAGCGTCGATGACCTTCAGTGACGACATATGCGCGGGCAGGGGCAGTTGCACCAGTATGCCGTTGACGCCGGTGTCGGCATTCAGTTCAGCGATCAGTTTCAGAAGATCGGCCTCGGTCGTGTCCGCCGGCAAAACGATGGTGCGGCTTTCCATGCCGACGGCCTTCGTCGTCTCGCCCTTGTTCTTCACATAGATCTGGCTGGCCGGGTCTTCGCCGACAATCACCACCACCAGACAGGGTGTCAGGCCGTGCTCAGCCTTCAAGGTCGCCACGCGCCCGGCGATGCGTTCGCGCAGACCTTTGGCGTAGCCGAAGCCGTCGATAATATTGCCGCGCGCGCTCATAAGGCTCTCCGGAGAAGCTTGGAAATTTTGCGGCTCACTTGGCCTGTTTTGCTGCCGAAATCAAGGTCTCCAGCAGCGGTTTCAGCGTTTGCGACAAAGGCCGGGCGCGTTGCGGGTCGAAACGGGTGGGGTCATCCATGTCGAGATAGCAGCTTTGCACGATCTCGATTTGCAGCGCGTAAATCTTATCTTCGGGGCGGCCGTGACCGCGCGTGGTGAAGCCGCCCTTGAAACGCCCGTCCAGCACGCTGGTCCAGTCGCTCGTGCGCTGCATCCAGCCCTGCAAGGCCTTGATCACCACAGGCGGCAGGGTGCGCCCGCTGTCGGACCCAAAGCTGAGATCGGGCAGGGCGCCGTCAAACAGCAACGGGATGGACGGGCGGATGGAATGGGCGTCGATCAGCAGCGCAAAGCCGTGGCGCTGGCGCGTCGCCTCCAGCACCTCTTCCAGTCGGGCGTGATAGGGGAACCAGTACTGAAAACGCCGCTGTTCGGTCTCCGCGAGGCTCGGCTCCTGCCCTTCGAGGTAGATGGGGTTGCGGTCGAAATCGCTTAAGGGACACAGGCCGGTTTCGAACGTTCCCGGATAGAGGGGCGAAGAGTGCGGATCGCGGTTGAGATCGACCACATAGCGCGAGTGGGTGGCGAACAGGGTCGTTGCCTCAAGCGCCTCGGCGAAATCGTACAGGCGATGGACGTGAAAGTCTGTCTCCATCACTGACAGGCCCACAGGGTTTAGCCGGGCAGCGATGTCCGGCGGCAGATAGGTCCCGACATGCGGCGCGGCGATAACCAGCGGCCCGCCGCGTTCGGTCAGGGTGAAGAGGTCCGGAGACGAAGGGTCACTCATGATCACAGTTTGAGACGACGGGCGGCGGACTGTCAACCGCAGTGCCTTTGAGACGCCTTTTTGCCGGTCAAGCTATTGTGAAAGCCCCCCGAACGCCCCTATCTTCTGACGACGATTGCGGAGACGGCGCGTGGATACGGGATTACTGCTCAATGTGTTTGTGTTTCTGGCGGCGGCCTGTCTGGTCGTGCCGCTGGCGGCGCGATTCAAACTGGGGGCGGTGCTGGGCTATCTGATCGCCGGTATCCTGATCGGACCGTCGGGTCTGGGGTTTATCGACCGCGTCACCTCGACCATGCACTTTGCTGAATTCGGCGTGGTGATGATGATGTTCCTTATCGGGCTTGAGCTGGAGCCGGCGCTGTTGTGGCGGCTGCGGCGCACCATTGTCGGCATGGGCGGGCTTCAGGTGGTGCTGTGTTCGCTGGCGCTGATGGGCGCAATCATGGCGCTTAGCAAGTTCGGCTTCAATCTGAGCTGGCAAACGGCGCTGGCCATCGGCATGGCGCTCTCCATGTCGTCCACGGCGCTGGTGCTTCAGATGCTGGAAGAAAAGCACCTGATGCAGACCCAGGTTGGCGAAACGACCTTCTCCGTCCTGCTGTTTCAGGACATCGCCGTCATCCCCATCCTGATCATCATTCCGCTTCTGGCCGCCGGTAGCGGACAGGTCCCGGCCGCGCATGGGGCCAGTTTGGTGGAAAACCTGCCGGTGTGGGCGCAGGCGCTGGCGGGCCTCTCTACCATCGCCATGGTCATTGCGGGCGGGCAGCTTCTGTCGCGCTACTTCCTGCCGCGTATCGCGCGCACCAATCTGCGCGAAGTGTTCACGGCCACCTCGCTGGGGCTGGTGGTCGGGGTGACGCTTCTGATGCAACTGGTCGGCGTGTCCCCGGCACTGGGCGCGTTTCTGGGCGGCGTCGTTCTGGCCAACTCCCCCTATAAGACGACGATTGAAACTGACATTCAGCCGTTCAAGGGGCTGTTGCTCGGCCTGTTCTTTATCTCGGTTGGTATGGGCATGGACGTCGATCGTCTGCTGACCCAGCCGGTGCAGCTTATGCTGGCGGTCGTCGGGTTGATGGCCATTAAGGGCTTGATTCTGTACGTTCTGGCGCGGCGGTTCGGCATGGACAATATCGCCGGATCGGGTCTGGCCCTGTCTCTGGCACAGGGCGGGGAGTTCGCCTTTGTGCTGTTTCAGTTGTCGGGGCAGTTAGGCCTTCTGACGCCCGATCTGCGGCGGTTTCTGACGCTGGTGGTGGCCATTTCCATTGGCATTACGCCTATTTGTCTTGAACTGTTTAACCGCTATGTCGTGCCGCGCTTCCTGTCGCTCCTGCCGGAACGCGCGCCCGATCCTATCGAAGAGCGCAACTCTGTCATCATCGCGGGGTTCGGCCGCTTTGGTCAAATCATCGGCCGGTTCCTGCGCTCGCAGGGGGTGACGGTGACCATTCTGGAGAACAATCCGGACCAGATCGAGCTTCTGCAACGCTTTGGTATCAACCGCGCCTATTTCGGCGACGCGACGCGGCTGGACGTGCTGCGCAGTGCCGGGGCCGATCAGGCGCGGATGCTGATCGTCGCGATTGACGATGCCGAAGGCGCGGTAAAGATCGTGCAACTGGCCAAGGAAAACTTCCCGCATCTGAAGGTGTTTGCCCGTGCGCGCAACCGTCGCCATGCCTATGAGCTGGACCGGGCGGGGGTGGACTACTACCACCGCGAAACGCTGGACTCTTCGATGGCGGTGGCGCGCGAAGCCCTGATCAGCATGGGTGCGCCCACGGCCCAGGTCGAACGCCGAGCGCAGGCCTTCCTTCAGCATGACATTGTAACCCTACGAAAGTCCTTCGCGTTTTTCGATTCCGAGCCTGATCTGGTCAACTTCACGCGCCTGAGCCAGAAAGAACTGGAGCGCATTCTGACCGACGACGAGTCCGACAGCGCCGAAGCGACCAAGCGGGCTTAGGTGAGATAGATCACGTAAAAAACCACAGCGCCCAAGCGGGCGCCGGCGATCGTTCGCCGCCCTAACGGAGCGGCGAGCCAACAGCGCGCCCGACCAGGGCGTGCGGCGAGCATGAGCGTGAGTGGAGAGAATGGTGGACGCGACAGGGATTGAACCTGTGACCCTTCGCGTGTGAAGCGAATGCTCTCCCGCTGAGCTACGCGTCCATCCAAAGCAGGGAGCGCGCTTATTAGTCGCTGCGCGCCGCCCTGACAAGAGCTTTTATCGCAGGATGGAGGCGATGGCTGTGGGCAGTTCGTCGAAATGGTCGATCAGGGCGGCGGGCGACATCGCTTCCATAGGTGTATCGCAATAGCCGAAGCTGACCAGCACGCAGGGGACGCTGGCGTTTTGCGCCGTCAGATAGTCGGTTTCGGAATCGCCGATCAGCAGCATTTTTTCCAGCGGCAGGCCGAGATCGTCAGCACAGGCCCTCAGGTGACCGGCATCGGGTTTTTTGAGTGGCACGCTATCCGCCCCGCGCACCGAGCCAAAACGGTCGATCAGACCGAGCTTGGTCAGCAGCAGTTCCGACAGGGCCGTCGGCTTGTTGGTACACACGGCCAGCTTCGCGCCGACGGCGCTCAGTTGGCCCAGAGCGGCCTCAAGCCCGGGAAAGGCGTGGCTTTCCTGATCAATGCGGTCGCGATAGTGGTCGAGAAAGCGCCCGACCATGGGCAGTTCGGCCTCTTCGCTCAAAGGGACATTGGCAGCCGCAAAGCCGCGCTGGATCAAGGAGCGCGCCCCGCGCCCGACCAGACTGCGCGCCGCTGCGTAAGGGAAGGGCGGCACGTCGTATTCGGCCAGAATGGTGTTCAGCGTGCCGATAATGTCTGGCGCGGTTTCCACCAGCGTGCCGTCGAGATCGAAGGCGATACCGTATCCGCTGAGGTCGGGAAGGGTCGTCATGGGCAAAATCGCTCCGGCCGATGTTTTTGACGTTCAATTCGCCGGTGCTTTGGTCTAAATCGGGCCAAACGGCAACAGGTGAATCACGACAATGAGCCAAAACCGCAAACGCGCCGCCATCATTCTGGCGGCTGGGCAGGGCACGCGGATGAAATCGCCTTTGCCCAAGGTGCTGCACCGGGTCGCCGGTCGGGCCATGATGGACCTGGCGATTGACGCTGCCGAAGGGCTTGACTGTGAGCGCATCATCGTCGTGGTCGGAGCGCATTCGCCGCAGGTCGGCGACAGTGCGCGTCAGCGTCTGGGGGACGATAGCGTCGTGGTGCAGGACCCGCCGCTGGGGACTGGTCACGCCGTGCTGGCGGCCAAGGCGGCGCTGAGCGATTTCGACGGTCAGGTCGTCGTCTCCTATGCCGATTGCCCGTTGATCGACACGCAGACGCTGAAGACCGTTTTCGATCTGGCCGACATGGCCGATCTGGCGGTGCTGGGCTTCGAGGCCGCTGATCCGGGGGCCTATGGGCGTCTGGTCATCGAAGGGACGGACGACCTCAGTGCCATTGTCGAGGCCAAGGAGGCGACGGCGGAGCAACTGGCTATCCGTGCCTGCAATTCCGGCGTGCTGGCGGCGGATCGTGCCACTCTGTTCGCGTTGCTGGACGAAGTGCGTAACGACAATGCCAAGGGCGAATATTACCTGACCGATGTGGTGGGCATCGCCAAGGGGCGCGGGCTGAAACCCAAGGTCTGTTTCGTCGCCGAAGAAGACGTTACGGGCGTCAATTCCCAGGTCGAACTGGCCGCTGCCGAAGCCATCTGGCAAGCGCGCCGCCGCAAGGCCCTGATGCTGAACGGCGTGACCATGCCCGCGCCGGAGACGGTTTTCCTGTCGTGGGACACGCGCATTGCGCCGGGCGTGGTGGTCGAACCCAATGTCGTCTTTGCCGAAGGGGTGAGCGTTGCCTCAGGGGCCGTCATTCGGGCCTTTTCGCATCTTGAGGGGGCCAGCGTTGCCGAAGGCGCGCTGATCGGCCCGTATGCCCGCCTGCGTCCGGGGGCCGATATTGGCAAGGACGTGCATATCGGCAATTTCGTCGAGGTGAAGAACGTCAAAATCGGTGAGGGGGCCAAGGCCAATCACCTCAGCTATCTGGGCGACGGAGAGGTGGGCGCGAAGGCCAATATCGGCGCGGGCACCATCTTCTGTAACTATGATGGCTATTTCAAACATCGCACAGTGATCGGCGAAGGGGCCTTTGTCGGCTCCAACGCCTCGCTGGTCGCGCCGGTGACGGTGGGGGCCGGGGCCATTACCGGCTCTGGCTCGGTGATTACTGAGGATGTGCCGGCCGATGCGCTGGCGTTCGAGCGTTCGCGCCAGACGGAAAAGGCCGGCTGGGCCAAGGCCTTCCGTGAACGCAAGGCGGCGGAAAAAGCTGCACAAAAAAAGGGTTAAGTCATGTCCGCCGATACGCAGAAACAGGCCGCCGGGCTGGCCGCCATCGACCATATCGAAAACGGCATGAAGGTCGGGCTTGGGACCGGCTCCACGGCCGCCTGGTTCGTCAAGGCCGTGGCCGATGCGGTGCAGGGCGGGCTGAAGCTGACGCTGGTTTCCACCTCGAACCAGACGACGCATCTGGCGCAGTCTCTGGGGCTGGAAATCAAGGATATCAACGATGTGGGCAAGCTGGATGTCTGCGTCGATGGAGCGGACGAAATTGGTGCCGGGCTGGCCCTGATCAAGGGGGGCGGCGGCGCGCTTTTGCGGGAAAAGCTGATTTGGGAAATGGCCGACCGCTGCATCGTCATCGCCGATGCGGCCAAGCACGTGGTCACGCTGGGGGCCTTCGCCCTGCCGATCGAGGTCGAGCCCTTTGCCTATAAGGGCACGATCAACCGCATCTGCGACGTGCTGAGCGAATTTGATATCGCCAAACTGCCGGTTTTACGGAAAAAAGGCGGCGAGCCCTTTGTGACCGACGGCGGCAATCTTATCTTTGACGTGCCGTGCGGGGCGATCCTTGATCCTTCCGGACTGGCCAGCGCGCTGAAAGCCACCACGGGGGTCGTCGATCACGGCCTGTTCCTCGATCTGGCTGACGTTGCGCTGATCGGCACCGATAGCGGCGTCGATATCCTCCATCCGTAAGAAAGCGCGACATGTCCACATTCGACTATGATCTTTTTGTGCTAGGGGCCGGGTCCGGCGGGGTGCGTGCGGCGCGGCTGAGCGCGCAACTGGGCCTTAAGGTCGGTGTGGCCGAAGGCGACAAGCCGGGCGGCACCTGTGTGGTGCGCGGCTGCGTCCCCAAAAAATTCATGGTCTATGCCTCCGAAGTGCCGGAGCAGGTGGCCTATGCGCGCGGCTTCGGCTGGGAGGCGCAGATGGGCCGCTTCGACTGGACCAAGTTCCGCAATGCCAATCTGGCCGAAGTATCGCGCCTGTCGGACATCTATGCGGCCAATCTGGTCAAGGCCGGGGCGGACCTGATTCCCGCCTGGGCGAAGCTCACCGGGCCGCATACGGTGCACCTGACGCCGACCAATGGCGACGCCCCCTATGAGGTGACAGCGAAGACCCTACTGGTCGCCGTCGGTGGTCAGCCCTTCGTGCCGGAAGCGGTCGAAGGGCACGAACTGGCCATCACCTCCAACGACATGTTCCTGCTGGATAAGCTGCCGAAATCCATCGCCATTGTCGGCGGCGGCTACATTGCGGTTGAGTTTGCGGGCGTCATGAACGGCTTTGGCGTCGATACGCACATCCTCTATCGCGGCGATCAGATTCTGCGCGCCTTCGATCAGGAGGTGCGTGAGCATCTGACTCAGGAGATCGGCAAGAAGGGCATTAAGGTCATGTGCCACGCCGACCCCAAAACGCTGGAAAAAACCGATAAGGGTATAAAAATTACCCTGACCGACGACACCGAACTGACGGTCGATCAGGTGCTCTATGCCACCGGCCGCCGCCCGCACACCGACGGGCTGGGCCTGACCGATGTCGGGGCTGAGCTGGACCGCGACGGGGCGGTGGTGGTCGATGCCTATTCGCGCACCGCGGTTGAGCATATCTTTGCGGTGGGCGACGTTACCAATCGCTGCAACCTGACGCCGGTGGCCATTCGCGAGGCAGTGGCCTTTGTCGAGACGGCGTTCAAAGACAATCCGACGGCCTATGACTACGCCAATATTCCGACGGCGGTGTTTTCGCAGCCGCAGATCGGCACCGTCGGCCTGACCGAACAGGACGCCGTGGCCAGAGGTATCCGCGTCGATATCTATACGGCGCGCTTCAAGCCTATGAAAACCGCCTTTGTGGCGGGCGAAAGCCGCACCCTGATGAAGCTGATCGTCGATCACAAGAGCGATGTGGTGCTGGGGGCGCACATGGTCGGGCCCGACTCGGCGGAAATCATCCAGATGGCCGGTATAGCCGTGAAGGCGGGCCTGACCAAAGCCCAGTGGGATGCCACCTGCGCCGTCCACCCGACGGCCGCCGAAGAGTTTGTCACCTTACGCGACAAGCGCATGGCGTAAGCCTCGGGCCCGACAAGGGTCGGGGATAAATATTGCGGTGCAACAATATTTGTCTTATTCCTGCACCAATTCTGACGTAAGAGCGGGGCGTTCGCGAAAAGATTGTGCACATGACCTTGGCCAAAGCCTCAAAATTGCAATTGCCCTCCTATACGGGTGTGATCATGGGGATCACGCTCGTCTTTCTGGCGTTCTTTACCTATGCCGGACCGCTGGGCTATGCGCTGACGGCGACCTTTGGCGGGCTGCTTCTGCTGGGGTACTGGCGACAGGCCCGCCGCTTTGGCTCGATCGGTGTCGTGCTGCTGGTCCTGTTGCTGTGGCTGGTGTCGCGTTCGACCCTGCTTTACGATCTCAAAAGCGGGGCTGATTTCAGCCAGTACAAGACCTGGGAAGATCAGGAATGGCTTAAGATCATGCTTCAGCCCCTGTGGTACGGCGCTTTGATTTTGGCAGCCTGGGCTATGAAGCCCAAAACGGCGTCCGGCCTGATGAACGTGATGCTGTACACCTATATCGGCCTGTGTGGCCTGATCATTGTCGATGCCCTGTCGGGTGCGCGCCTCTATCAGGCCGTGTCGGCAGCGCTCTATAAACCCATTCGCCCCGACCTCGCCATGGTCAAGGTGTCGCTCGCCACCTATGCCTTCGTGCTACT
>NZ_JAIXSV010000260.1 GCF_027484505.1 Asticcacaulis sp. | reverse complement strand
GCTCAAGCAGTTCAGGGGAATTGCCACACGATACGACAAAAATCCCCTTAACTTCCTTGCCGCTGTCAAGATTGTAGCCTCTCGCATCTGGATCAAAGCGTTATGAGTCTACGGCCTAAACTCCGAGACTGCCGGGACCCGCTTCATTAGGCCGTGGCGCTCCGATTTCATTCTGATGACTATAACCCAGACGTAGCCTGTAGAGAGAATAAAAGAACCTCTCCTTCATTTTAGATACATCCCGATTAGAAATGACAGAAATATCTATTTTAATATGCTCCGCACCAAGCGTGCTAGAGGGCAAGGGTATGTGATAATTGTTCCGCCCTCGTGTAAGCTGAAGTTCTCCTGCGTACACGTCATTAATATTTACGCTAATAGCGGACGGATTTTTATTTCCCTGCAACTCAAGTTCAAGGACTGCTCTCCTGTTAACAGGGGCAGATAAGTCAAAGCCAATTCGGCTATCGATCAACACCGATCGAGTAACCTCCTGGTCGGCCATCGAAAAACCTTGGTGGGTTAAACACGAACCGAAGTCCTTCCAGCCAAAATACAAGTTCTCCCCCATTGAATATAGCGTCGGCGCTGGCGCGTCGCCCAAGTCCATAGAAACCGCATCGGGAGGGAGAACTGCCACACCGTCTATAACGCGCACCTTAGATTGCAATCCGTCAGGCGCGTTGCACCTATTAATGAGTACATAAAGGTGTGTTGGGTCGCGATTGCCGTCCTGAAAGGCGCGTCGCGCCCGATCCTCTAGCTGGTCTTGCTTAGGATCGCGGCGAGCCGCATACATGGTACTCACGGGGATCCTGTTGGTAACCGCACGCCAAGCGATTTCGTAAAAAACGCGGTCATTGATGTGGACATTAGGTGGATAAAAATCAACTTGCTTTGCACTTTGGATTATTTTCGACCACCGGGGGTCCGGCGTGACTGCAAAGGTCCGCAACTCGGACGCTTCCCTTGTACGAAACCGTTCAAATGCAGCAAAACCACTCAAATCTACGACCTGCAGAACCACGGCCAACGCCACTATTCGCGGGGCCCATTTTGTCCGGCTAGCGAACAGGACACGTAACGCCATCCAGACCAGAATGTATGCTACTGGCCAGAACAGACGACCGGATGCCCGGATTATGGAGAAGGCAGGCTCAACAAAATCAGGTAAAGGTAAGTTAATAAGCCGATGATTGTAAATCTGAATACGTCTCGAGAGAGCAAGCAAAATAAGAAGCGCCATGACCCACAAGAGACCGCGGGCACGGAACGAAAAATCGTGCGCCCGCCCTTCCATCCGATGGATAATCAACGCCGACGCTAACAAAAACAGTACACCTGCACCCAAATACTGGAAGCCTTCGGCGGTCTGCCCGTCGTCGACAGGATGCGCTTTGAATATGGAAGAAACCTGAGGCCAAAACGGATTGAAAGGGGCGTCCAGCCCCATCGAGTAGTAACCGAAACCTCCATCACCAGCATTTTGCCCACTATAGGCACCGGCAATTGCCAATGTTGAAATGGGAACAAGCAGGACAAGCAGGTTGATTGAAACGACATTGCGCAGGCCTAGCCAGTCTCCACGTTTGAGCCCGGGCTCCGCCCCCTGCCACACATCTGCCAACCAGATTATCGCGACCATTACCAAGATATAAGGATGAACGAGTCCACAAAGCCCCATAAGCCCCGCCCACAGCACCGGCCTATACTTACTTTCAAAATTGAAATAAATCCATATCGCTAAAAGTATAAGCCAATGGGCCATCAGCGTATCGTGGCCCATGCGATGATAGAGGGTTGGCAGCAAGCTAAGAAGAACCGTGCCGGCTAAGGCAAGACACCGATTTTCAGTGTGAGGCCGGAGAAGCAACCACCCAACATACACTTGTAGAATAACACAGAGCAGGAACCAAAGGCCGATATATTGAAAATTGTCTGGAAGAAATTCAACGAAAGGCTTAAACAGGAACGCGAACAAGGGATTAGAGTCAGTATAGATAATACTCAAACCAGTGGGGTAAGCAAGTAATGTATGGCTGTTTAACCTCCCACCGCCACCATGTTGATACGCATGCCAACCCAGAGCATGCTGCCCCCAGTCGTCTTTCATTACCCAATAAACATTACGCGGATCCAATATTTCCAAATGAAAGAAATTAAAAAAAATGATAAATGGCAATATCAAAAGAATAATTATGCAATATATTCTCATGTAGAACAGCTTCATTTACAGAACCCCCGAATTCCGAAAATTATTATATGCCAATTTATTAATAATGCGTTTGAGTGATTAACAATGATTGTCCATTTCTATTTTGAAATGTGGCATTTATTATACCGCACAGAAACTCTGCGCCATTTTATAATATGGAACCAGGCCAGATATTTCGAAAGTCCAAAAGGTAAGATTCCGACCCAATCATCTAACAAAGCTTCTCTATTCCAGCGAGTTGAGAAAAGGAGAGATTAGGTAATTGCGCACCCCTAACCTCTCAGTTGTTGCTTCTCGGGTTGCCTGCGACGAGCAGGCAACCAATATTTATCGATAAATTTCGACAAATTAGAGGCAAAAATTCCATTTTGGAATGCGGTCCGGCACAGCAAAAGAAGACGAATTGAAATTCCCCCCTGAGAGCCCCTTACGGGTTTGCCCTAGGGCTACGAGCTTGAAATCACTTCATGGCACTGTGCCGTAGCAGAGGGCTGGCACTAAAAAACATTGCGATAATCGCGTTATACAAAAATTAATTTTCACCTACTAATATTGCGCAATTGTTTGCAGCGCTAAGCTCAAGCCGTGCTTGAGCT
>NZ_JAIXSV010000294.1 GCF_027484505.1 Asticcacaulis sp. | reverse complement strand
CCTCGAAATAGGCTTCACCAGATTATTACCAAATTTTAACCCGGACTCCGGCGGGCGGACTCGACAGGTTAGCGAAAGCGCGGTCTAACAACGCTTCCTTTCTGTTGTAACCAACGGGTTTCCGATGAAGTCTCGTCTCCTCGCTACGGTAGGCCTGGCCGCCGCGCTTCTTTTCCCTGCGCTTTCAGTTCAGGCGCAGGACAAGCAACCTTTCACCTATGACGACCTTGTGTCGATGCAGCGCCTGTCGGGCCTGACGGTGAACAAGGCGGAGACTCACGCCGCTTTTCAGGTGCGCACGCTGAACGCCGAAAAGACCAAGGGCGTCAACACCCTGTGGCTGAGCGACCTCAAGACCGGCACCTCAAAACCGCTGAGCGCAGCGTCGAAGGGCGGGGCCCTGTCGCCGCAGTGGGGGGCCGATGGCGCGCTCTACTTCCTGTCGGCGCGTTCGGGTTCGATGCAGGTGTGGAAGACCGATCTCAACGACGCCGAAGCGGTGCAGGTGACCAAGTTGCCGCTGGATGTCGGGTCGTACAAGCTGTCGCCGGACGGCAAGGGGCTGGTCCTGTCGCTGGCGATCGAGGAGTCGTGCCAGACCGAAGAGATCGACTGTACGCTGAAGGTGCAGGCCGAAAAGAAGGCCGACAAGTCCACCGGCGTCATCTATGACCGTCTGTTCGTGCGGCATTGGGACACCTGGGCCGACGGGACGCGCAACCACCTGTTCTACGTGCCGCTGAGCGGCGGCGCAGCCGTGTCGCTGACCGCTGGGGTCGATGGCGACGTGCCGTCCAAGCCGTTCGGCGACGAGGCGGAATACAGCGTCTCGCCCGATGGAAAGACTGTCTATTACTCGGTGCGTATCGCCGGCAAGGACGAGCCGCGTTCGACCAATTTCGACATCTATAAGGTCGATATCGCCAACCCATCCACCCAGATCAACCTGACCGAGGCCAACAAGGCCTGGGATACCGGGGCCGAGGTATCGCCAGACGGCAAGTGGCTGGCCTATCGCGCCATGAAGCGTCCGGGCTTTGAAGCCGATCAGTTTGAAATCTTCCTGCGCAATCTGGCCACCGGCGAAACGAAGCAGATCGCCGCCGACTGGGACCGCTCGGCCGACAGCCTGAAATGGGCCGCCGATGGCAAGAGCCTCTTCGTCGTCGCCGGTGACGTGGGCAAGACACCGCTGTTCCGCGTCGAAATCGCCTCGGGCCAGGTGACGCCCCTGTCGAAAGGCGGCCATATGGACGCCTACGTCCCGCTGAAAGATCGCTTTGTCTTTGCCAAGAGCGGGCTCGACTATCCGTCGCAACTGTTTGTGTCCAAACCGAAAGCCAAACTGATTGATGACGGGGCCACCGCGCTCACCACCATCAATCAGCCGGTGCTGCAAAACCGCGCCTTCGGGGCGTTCGAGCAGTTTGCCTTCAAGGGCTGGAACGACGAAACCGTGCATGGGTATATCGTCAAGCCCGCCAACTATGTCGAAGGCAAAAAGTACCCCGTGGCCTTCCTGATCCACGGTGGGCCGCAGGGCTCGTTCGGCGAAAGCTGGTCCTATCGCTGGAACCCTCAGGCCTATGCCGGAGCGGGCTATGCGGTCATTATGATCGACTTCCACGGTTCAACCGGTTACGGGCAGGCCTTTACCGACGCCATCAGCCAGCACTGGGGCGACCGCCCGCTGGAAGACCTGCAAAAGGGCTATGCCTACGCCCTGTCGAAATACAGCTTCCTCGATAAGGACAATGCCTGTGCGCTGGGGGCCTCCTATGGCGGCTTCATGATCAACTGGATCGCCTCGCAGTGGAAGGCCCCGTGGAAGTGCCTGGTCAATCACGACGGCCTGTTTGACAACCGTTCGATGGGCTATGCCACCGAAGAACTGTGGTTCTCGGAGTGGGAAAACGGCGGCAGCGTCTATGACAAACCGGAGAACTACGACAAGTTCAATCCGGCTTTGCACGCCAAGGACTGGTCGGTGCCGATGCTGGTCATCCACTCCGATCAGGACTTCCGCGTCATCCCGGAACAGGGCATCGGCACCTTCACGGCGCTTCAGATGAATGGCGTGAAGTCGAAGTTCCTGCGCTTCCCGGATGAAAACCACTGGGTGCTGAAACCGCAGAACTCCCTGAAATGGCACAAGACGGTGTTTGACTGGCTGGACGAACATACGAAGGCGAAATGATGCTGACGCGGCGGGGTATTGTGATGGGCGGGGCCGGTCTGTGCCTCGCCGGCTGCTCTGAAAAGGTCAATCAGGCCATCGGTCTGGGCCAGCGCCTGATGGAGATTCAGAAACGCCACGGTGGCCGGGTGGGCGTCAGCGTCCGCACCGGCACCGCCGTCGTTCAGGGGGACACCGCCGCAGACGGCAGCCTGAATATCAATTCCAGTGAGCGCTTCGCCCTCTGTTCGACCTTCAAATGGGTGCTGGCAGCGGCCATCCTTAAGGCGGTGGATGAGGGTAAACTCTCCGTCGCGCAGGAAATCCGCTACAGCAAGGCCGACCTGCTCGACCATTCGCCGGTGACGGAAAAGCACGTCGCCAAGGGCCGCCTGACCGTTGGCGACTTGTGTTCCGCGGCGGTGGCTGTCTCCGACAATGCCGCCGCCAACCTCTTGCTACCTCTGATCGGCGGTCCGGCCGGGCTGACGGCCTTTGTGCGCGGGCTGGGCGACACGGTGACCCGCCTTGATCGCAACGAGCCCGAACTGAACAGCAATATCGAGGGCGATGAACGCGACACCACCACACCAGACGCCATGAGCAGCCTGCTGCGCACGGTGTTTACCGGCGCGGTGCTGCAACCCCAAAGCCTGTCTCTGCTGCGTGACTGGATGGTGGCCACTGTGACGGGCCCCGACATGATTCCTGCGGGCGTTCCGAAGGGGTGGACGGTCGGGCACAAGACGGGACGCGGGGCCAATGGGGCGGTCAATGACGTGGCCGTGCTGTGGCCCAGCGGGGGGCAGCCGCCGATCTTCCTGTCGATCTATACCACTGGCGGTACCTTGGATGACAAGGCGCGCAATGCTGTCGTGGCCGACATCACGCGGCTGGTCATAGATACGCTGGCCTTTGCCGAAAGCCTCGACAGCGAGAGCGCTTCATCATAGAGCGCAATCCGATAAAGTGGGCACCACTTTTGGCTTCGCCGAACTTCGTTTCGGAAAGAATTGCGCGAAAACAAAAATTTAGAGCCATGAGACGGCTCAGTTGAGCCGACGAATGCTCTAAACCCTTCCCCGTCATCGGGAGGAGGGGGTATAGAGGCCCATGAAACACGAACTGTCCCTGCCCGAAGTCCTGTCGCAGATCGAAAAGACGGTGAAGCCGCAATTCGGCAAGGGGCAGGTGGCCGACTATATCCCGGAACTGGCGACCGTCGATCCGAAGAAGTTCGGCATGGCCGTGCGTACCGTCTCAGGACAGGAATACGTCATTGGCGACGGCGACGAACCCTTTTCGGCGCAGTCGGTCACCAAGCTGTTTGCGCTGGGGATTGCGCTCAATCGCATAGGCGATGAGGTGTGGACGCGGGTGGGTAAGGAGCCGTCGGGAACGCCCTTCAACTACCTGTCGCAGCTTGAGCACGAGGCCGGGTTTCCGCGTAATCCGTTTATCAATGCCGGGGCGCTGGCCGTGGTCGATATGCTGCTCAAAGGCACGCGACGGCCGGACCTGACGGTGCGCGACTATATGGGGTTCCTGTGCCAGAACGCCCTGACCATAGATGAGGCCGTGGCGCGCTCAGAAATCGAGACGGCGCATAAGAACCGTGCCATTGCCCATCTGATGAAGGGGGCGGGCACGCTGCATCATGAGGTCGAAACCGTCATCGCGGCCTATTGTCGCCAATGCGCCATTACCCTGTCGTGCCGCGATCTGGCGCGCGCCGCCCTGCCGCTGGCGGCCGGTGGGTTTTCGCCGGTGATCGAAGAGACAGTCTTCCCGGCGCGGCAGGCGCGACGGCTCAATGCCCTGCTGCTGACCTGCGGTGTGTACGACTCGGTGGGGTCGTTCGCCTATCGCGTCGGCTTGCCGGCCAAAAGCGGCGTCGGCGGCGGCATCGTCGCCATTGTGCCGGGACAGGCCGCTATTGCCGTGTGGTCACCGGAACTGGATCGCCACGGCACGTCGGTGGTGGGCTTTGCGGCGTTGGAGGCCTTTAGCCAGATCACCAATTGTTCGGTGCTGTGAGTGGTGGTATAAATTGCTACTCATTCGTACCGGAGATGCCTGATGGCCGATGACAAGCCGCGCGTGGAAAAGGTCAGCATTGCCCTGACGGTCGATATGGCGGCCATGGTGCGCGACGCCGTGGACAGCGGCGAATACGCCTCGGCCAGCGAAGTGGTGCGCGAGGCCCTGCGCGACTGGAAGTACAAGCAGCAGGCCCGCGAACGCCAGATCGCCGAGCTTAAGGCGCTGATCGACGAGGGCGAGCGCAGTGGCTATGCTGAATGGGAAGGAACAGAGGCCATACTGACCAAGGCGCGCCAGCGTGCCGGAAAGTAACGGGATGATCTTCCGTCTTGAGCGCACAGGTCGTTTTGAAGGCGACCTTCTCGATATATGGGATTATGTAGCGGCTGACAGCCAGCGGGCCGCCGACCAGTTGTCCGCGATATCGCTGCCCGTTTTGAGGTTCTGGCGACGTTTCCCAGGTCTGGCCGCCCTGTGCCGGACATTTCAGGGGAACATTACCTGCTGACTCACGACAGCTATCTGATCATCTATCGCGTGGATGAGGCTGCCGGGCGTGTTATCTTGCTGCGTGTGGTTCATGGAGCGCGGGATTGGTTAGCCTTGTTCGGATAACCCCAACCCCTCCCGATAACGCTCAATCTCCGCCAGCTTTTCGTAAAACAGCGACCAGTCGTCATTTTCCGCAATGGGTGTCCACAGGGCTTCGATCTCATCATAAAGCAGGGTCGCCGGGCTGACTTGCGCGAACAGCGGGCGCGACAACTTTGACGTATCGGCGGGGGCGTAGTCCCTGATCAGACGACGAAAATCGGCAGCATCCGGGTGTGTATAGACCTCAGCGCGCGGGCCATTGAGGGCGCGGGCTTCGCTGAGCGGGCCGCCGAACCAGTCAAAGAAAAACCCCTCAAAACTGCCGGGTGTCTTTGCGGCGCTCAACAGGCGGAAGGCGGCCTGCATCAGAGGCGTCTCCGTCTCCATACCCTGCGGGGCAATATTCAGACGGCGGCAGAACTGTGCCGTCATGGCCGTCTGATAACGCTCGGAAAAGGCGTTAAGGCTGTCGATCAGCGGCTGGCTGTCGCCGATCAGGCTGAGGCAGCGCGCCAGTTGCGTCAGGTTCCAGAACACCGCATCGGGTTGCCGCGCATAGGCATAGAGCCCGCCTTCGTCGAAATAGGCGGCCACCAGCCCCGGCTCATAGTGCGGCAGGAAGCGGTAGGGGCCGTAGTCGAAACTTTCGGCCGTAATGTTCATATTATCGGTATTGAGCACGCCGTGCACAAAGCCGGCGCACATCCACTGGGTCGTCAGTTGCGCGGTCTTTGTCACCACGGCATCGAACAGGGCGTGCGTCAGGTCCGGTCCCTGATGCGCGCTGAGGTCGGGATAATAGGTGTCGGCCACATAGCGCACCAGCGCCGTCATGGCCTCGGTTTCGGTGTGATAGGCCAGCCGCTCGAACGTGCCGAAGCGGATGTGCGAATGCGACAGGCGCACCAGCACCGCCGCCCGTGTCGGCGACGGCTCGTCATAGCGGCGCAGGGACTCGCCGGTTTCGATCAGCGAAAAACTCTTCGACGTATGGACGCCCACGGCCTCCAGAAACGCGGTCGCCAGCACCTCGCGCACACCGCCTTTCAGCGTCAGACGGCCGTCGCCGCCGCGCGACCACGGTGTCGTACCGGAACCCTTGGTGCCGAGGTCGAGCAACCGGTCGCGCGCATCGCGCATCTGGGCAAACAGGAAGCCGCGTCCGTCGCCGAGGTCGGGATTGTAGTGGCGGAACTGATGCCCGTGATAGCGCAGGGCCAGCGGTTCGGTCTGATTGTCGGGCAGGGGGGTAAAACGGCCGAAATGCGCGATCCATTCGGCATCGTTCAAACCCTCAAGGCCGACCAAGGTCGCCGCGCGGTCATTGCGGTATCTTAAAACCGTCTTCGGGAAGTCGGCGGCGCGCACCGCATCGACCAGCGGCATGCCAGAGGTCGCAAGGCGCGGATCAGGACGGTATCGGGCGGAAATCGGCATGGAACAGACCGGTTTTGCTTGGGACAGGGCGTCCGGTTTGCTACGGTTCTCCGCAATAGTCGATACCAAACATCACTATTTCGAGCGGAAGGGCACCCTTCCGCTCAAGCCGCCATTGAGGCGGCGGCCAAGGTGGCGGAGCCACCGCCCTGCGAGGGACGTTAGAGCGTATTTCGTTCAAACTGAATCGAAATAACGCTCTAAAATTTTGTTTTAGCGCGCTTTTTTATCCGAAAGTGCGTCACACTTTTCGGAAAGCGCTCTAATGAAATCCCTATCCGGACTTAACCCTCGCATGGCCTTTGACCGTGCCCGCGGAAAAGGAGACCGCCGATGAAGTTCACCCTCGAATTTCTCAAAACCGAAGCCGGTGCTGGCTTCATTCTGGGGCTGTCGGCCCTCATCGCCGTGCTGTGGGCCAATTCGCCGTGGGCGGCGGTCTATTTCGACTTTATCAACGCCCATATTCCGGTGCAGGTCGGTGCCTTTGTCGAAGACAAGTCGGTGCTGAAATGGACGAAGGAAGGCCTGATGGCCATCTTCTTCTTCGTGGTCGGGCTGGAGATCAAGTACGAGATTTTTCGTGGCGAACTGTCGAACCCGAAGAAGCTGGCCCTGCCGGTACTGGGGGCGATTGGCGGCATGGCGGCTCCGGCTCTGGTCTATGTGGCGCTGAATGCGGGTCTGCCTGGCGGCGATCTGCGCGGCTGGTCCGTGCCGATGGCGACTGACATTGCCTTTGCCCTGGCCGTGTTTGCGGTGGTCGGCCGGGGCTTGCCGGACAGCCTGCGCGTCTTCCTGCTGACGCTCGCCATAGTCGATGATCTGGGGGCGGTACTGGTCATTGGCCTGTTCTATTCGTCGGGCATCGACCTGCTCATGTGCCTGTGGATCGCCGCTCTGCTGGCGGTGATAGGGCTGGCCAAATACGCCCTGCGGGATCATGCGCGCGGTCTGAAAGCCGTCTATCTGGTGCTGTTTATCGCCACCTGGGCGCTTAGCCTGAAGGCCGGTCTGGCCACCTCTCTGACGGCGGTGGCGGCGGCGTTTATGGTGACGCTGGACGCCCCGGCGCGCGGCGAAGAAAGTTTGCTCAAAACCATCATGCACGACCTGCATACGCCGGTTTCCTACGGCATCGTGCCCTTCTTTGCCTTCGTGGCGTCCGGGTTTTCGTTCGCGGGCATGAGCTTCGCCTCGCTGGCCGATCCCCGCATGTTGGGCGTGGCGCTGGGGCTGTTTGTCGGCAAACAGGTCGGCGTGTTCGGTCTGGCCTGGCTGGCCATCCGCCTGAAAATCGCCCGTGCGCCCGAAAACAGCGGCTGGGCGGCGCTCTATGGCGTCAGCCTTTTGTGCGGAATCGGCTTCACCATGAGCCTGTTTCTGGGGGCTCTGGCCTTTGCTGACCATGCGGAAAGTGCCCAAAATGCCATAAAGCTTGGTGTAATTACGGGATCGTTACTTTCGGCCTGTGCAGGCGCAATAGTTCTGTCACGTCGCCGCGTCACAAGTTGACGTTTGCGTAACCGTCAATATTTACAGGCCTTTTTGGCCGTTGTGGTGCTACTGCTAACGCCGCGTAAGCCTTGTCAAACAAGGCTTGCGCGGTTTTTTCATGTGCGCTTGCGAGATGAATTTGAAATTGTCTTTGTCCACACATGTGTCATATCATGTCACGTAGCGGACCGTGCCAAGTAAACCCTTGGGCGAGTCTGCATAAAACAACGTCAAAGACAAAACCGGCAAATACAGGGACCGCCGTTTACACTGTAAAATCTTCCCTTGCGGAAGAGGCGGCCTGCTTGACCTAGGGGAAACACATGCGCGTAAAGGCACACACTCACAATCGCTTCTCCCTCAACCGCAAACTGATGGTAACCTGTTCCGGTATGGTCATGGCGCTCAGCGCGGCGTCCGCCCTGACCTCTGTGGCTCAGGCTCAGACCGCTCAGCCTGAGGAAGAGGTTCAGGTCATCACCGTCACCGCCCAGAAGCGCGAACAGTCGCTTCAGGATGTGCCGATCGTGGTCACCACCTTGTCGGCCAAGCTGCTTCAGGACGCCGGTGTCCGGGATATCAAGGACATGCAGGTCCTGACGCCCGGTCTGACCGTCACCTCGACGCAGAACGAAACCCTGACCACCGCCCGTATCCGTGGCGTCGGCACGGTCGGCGACAACCCCGGCATGGAGTCTTCGGTCGGCGTGGTCATCGACGGCGTTTATCGTCCGCGCAATGGCGTCGGCTTTGGCGATCTGGGTGAAATCGGCCGTATCGAAGTGCTGAAGGGGCCGCAGGGCACCCTGTTCGGCAAGAACACCTCGGCCGGCGTTATCAACATCATCACCAAGGAACCGTCGTTTACCTTCGGCATGGACGGCGAAGCCACGGTGTCGAACTATGACGGCAAGGGCGTATCGGCCTCGATCACCGGGCCGCTGTCCGAAGACCTCGTCGCCGGTCGCCTGTTTGTGGCCAAGCGCGAGCGCGGTGGCTTCTACGACGTCAATACCGGCATTGGCCCGCGCGCCCTCAAGGAAGACGCCGATCAGAACTTCTACACGGTTCGCGGTCAGTTGCTGTTCACGCCGGGCGCGCACAAGATCCGCGTCATCGCCGACTATTCGAAGCGTGACGAAAACTGCTGCGCCGTGGTGCAGACCCGTACCGGTCCGACCGGCGCGGCGCTCAACACGCTGACGGGCGGAAACGGCGTGGCGGCGACCGCCAATCCGGAAGCGCGTCTGGCCTATTCCAACCGCCCGACCACGCAGCAGATCATCGATGGCGGTGTCTCGGTCGAAGCCAATATCAAGCTGGACTGGCTCGACTCGACTCTGACCTCGGTCACCGGTGTGCGTAAGTGGAAAAACACCAATGGTCAGGACATCGACTATTCGGGCGCTGACATCCTCTATCGTCGCGATAACGGAGACTTCAAGGCGGACTTCGATACCTTTTCGCAGGAATTGCGTCTGGCCGGTGGCGGTGAAAAGCTCAACTGGCTGGTCGGTGCCTTCTATGCCGACGAAGACCTGAAGCGCACCGACTCCTACGTATATGGCTCGCAATACGAAACCTATCTGTCGATTCTGTTGGCGCAGTCTCTTGGCCTGCCCACCACGACGCCGACGGTTTCGGTCCTGACCGGCCGGGCACCGGGCACCTCCTACACGGCGGGTGAGGGCGCGCTCGACTACTATACGCAGGAGTCGAAGTCGCTGGCCCTGTTCACCAACAATGGCTACAAGTTCACCGACAAGTTCGAGGTCACGATGGGCCTGCGCTATACGCAGGAAACCAAGAAGATGACCGCCATCTACACCAATTCGGATGGGGGTGTCGGTTGCGCCTCGGCCATTGCGCGTTCGGGCCTGATGGGCAATGCCCCGGTGGGCACGTGGGCGGCCATCCCGGCGGCGTCGCGTCCGACCGTGGTCGGCAATATGTGTACCTTCTGGGGCAATGCGGCCTTCAATAACCGCCGCATCGCCAACGAAGTGACCGAGAAGGAATGGTCGGGCACGCTGAAAGGCGCCTACCGCTTTAACGAAAACATCATGGCCTACGCCTCCTACGCCCGTGGTTATAAGGGCGGCGGCTACAACCTCGACCGCGCCCAGACGGGCATCACGCCGGACGCCTCGCTCTACTTCAAGCCGGAGACGGTGGACTCCTACGAAATCGGTCTGAAGACCTCAATGCTGAACAACAAGCTGCTGTTCAACATCACGGCCTTCGATCAGACCTTCCAGGACTTCCAGCTCAACACCTTCCTCGGCACGGCCTTCGTGGTCGAGTCGATCCCGGAGCTGAAATCCAAGGGCTTTGATGCCGATGTCTACTGGTCCACGCCGATCCGCGGTCTGTCGGTGCAGGGCGGCGTCGCCTATGCCGACACCAAGTACGGCAGCTTCAAGGCCTCTGACCTGTCAAACCCGGCACGCTTCCCGCAACTGTCGCTCCTGCCGGGCGCGCGGATGTCCTTCGCCCCGGAATGGACGGGCTCTCTGGCCGTCACCTGGTCGGGCAATATCGCCGAAAACCTGCGCGCAACGGGCAATATCGCTGCCAAGTATTCCTCGGAATACAACACCGGCTCCGACCTGATCCCGTTCAAGATGCAGGACGGCTATACGCTGCTCAATGCCCGCTTCGGCATCGGTGCGCCGGATCAGGCCTGGACGCTGGAATTCTGGGCGCAGAACCTGACCGACGAAACCTATAAGCAGGTCGTCATCAACGCCCCGCTGCAAGGCAATGGCTTCCAGTCCACCCTGCAATCCAATGGCACCTATTACAATCAGGCGCTGGATTCCAACACCTACGACGCCTTTATGGGGCAACCGCGTACCTATGGCGTGACCCTGCGCGTTAAATACTGATCCTCATTTAGAGCGGAATGATTTCTACTGGAATCATTCCGCTCAAGCCGCCATTGAGGCGGCGGCCAAGGTGGCAAAGCCACCGCCCGGCGAGGGGCGAAACAAAATCTAGATCATTATGTTTCTACCAGAAATCATAATGATCTAGGGATCAGCAGAGACAGAGGCTCCGGTGCAAACCGGGGCCTCTTTTTTTGTCGAAGCCTTATATTTTGGCACCCTGGTTGCCGTATTTTCACCCTCTTGTGGGATGCAATATTTCGACAGAACGCCTATATCTGTGTCACAGCCAAAGGAGACCGCTCATGGCCGACAAAGCCCCTGCCGAAGCTATTGCCGAAAAGACCACGCGCTCGATCACCGACGCGCTGGAGTACCTCGAAGACAAGCTGAAGGTGTCGCAGGACACCCGCGACAAGATCAATGGCAGCATAGACCGCCTTCAGGTTATTCTCGAAGAAGCCCGCGATGAGGCCGAAGACAAGACCAAGGTCGTGCGCCGTCAGATCCGCCGGCACCCCGGCACCTCGGTGGCCATTGCCGCCGCCGCCGGTGTGGTCATCGGCCTGCTGTTGTCGCGCCGCGACTGAACCAGCCATAGACATAAACAAACCGCGCCGTTTCAACCGAAGCGGCGCGGTTTTTATTTGCGACGCAAAGACGCGCTCTGTGATGTCTACATGCGGTACTGACCGCTCTCGATCAGGCTCAGGCACTCCGCCGTCAGAGGCTTATAGCCGCTGTCGTCCGTCTTCATCACATAGAGCGGATCGCTGACCCTGGCCGGATCAAAGCCCGCCAGAACAAGGTCCATCTTCTTGTATTTGAAGGTGCCCGTCGTCTCGGCATTTTGCAGCAGACGCACAAAGCGCGGCCGCGCATAGACGGGCAGGTGGCTGTTTACGTGCTGCGCAAAGGCTTCGATCGAGAAGCCTTCGCCAGTGATCAGCGACACCATCCCCGCCTTGCCGTCATAGTGGGGCACGGGCACGCCATAGACGATGGCCTCATCGACGCCTTCGGCACGGGCGCAACATTCGCCCACCTCTGAGGTCGAGACGTTCTCGCCCTTGAAGCGGAAGGTGTCGCCGATACGGTCCACGAAATAGATATAGCCGTCCTTGTCCATCTTCATCAGGTCGCCGGAACGGAACCAGGCGTCGCCCTTTTTGAAGACGTCGCGCATCACCTTCTTCTCGGAGGCCGCCTTGTCGGCATAGCCGGTGTAGAAGTGGCGGGCGTCGGTGCCGATGGCGCCGATGGCTTCGCCGACCTCACCGGGCTTGCACTCAATACACAGACCGTTCGGCCCGCGCACCGGCGTTTCGCTTTCGACATCGAACTGCACCAGCCGGATATTGAAGGCGTTGCGCAAATAAGCCGGCGCGCGGCCAATAGCTCCGGCCTGACCGTCAAAATTGAACAGCGACACATTGCCTTCGGTCGAGCCGTAGAACTCAATGATCACCGGCACATTGAAGCGCGACTTGAATTCGCTCCACACTTCCGGCCGCATGCCGTTGCCGAAAGCGACCTTCAGCCGGTGCTTCGTCTCATCGTCCGGATTGGCCGCCACCGGCGCGTTGACGAGGTAGCGGCACAGTTCCCCAATATAGACGATGTGGGTGCAGTTGAGGCTGCGTACATCGGGCCAGAAGGCCGAGGCCGAGAAGCGCCGCTTGATAACCATGGAGCCGCCGTTGAGCAGCGCCGCGCCCACCCCGCACAGGCCGCCGGTCGAATGGTACAGCGGCAGGGCGTTATACAGGCGGTCTTCCTCGCTCATGTGCGACACGCCGCGGAAGGCTTTCATGTAAAGCTGGGCGCGGGCGTGGGTGATCTTGGCCGCCTTGGGCAGGCCAGTGGTGCCGGAGGTATAGATATACAGCGCCGGGTTATGCGCGACCATGCCCTGACGAATCTTGCGGTCGGGGCGTACCGTGCTGACGCCTTTCAGCGCCTGGGTCAGCGAATGGTGATGCGAGGTTTCGTCACCCGGCGCCAGATCGAGCACAAACACCTCCTGATGGCGGCTCAGGGTGGCTTCGATCTCGCTAAAGGCGGGCAAGGTCGCCGGGTCAACAATCGTCAGGCTGGCCGTTGAGATGTTGATGCAGTGGGCCAGACCCTGACCGGTCAGGGCATTGTTGATCAGGGCGCTGATCACGCCGATCTTGCTCAGCCCGTACCAGATGGGGATGTATTCGAGCCGGTTGGGCAGGAAGACGGCCACCGTATCGCCGGGTTTCAGGCCGCGCGACAAACCCCAGTTGGCCACACGGTTGGCCAGCACGTCCATCTCTGAATAGGTGAGGCTCTTGTCCTCAAACAGCAGGGCGAGGCGCGCCGAATGGCGATCCACCGAGGCTTCGACATCGTCACACACCAGCACGGGTGAGTTTGAGTCTACCTCGCGGATATGGCGCAGCAGCCGCAGCAACCGCTTGATGAAAATGAATTCGCGCATGGCCCTGTCGATCAGGTTCATGGAACGTCTCCGGATACCCTGTGCCTCATGACGTCTATGGTGACGCCTTACGTTTCAGCATATCCCGGAATATGCGTTTCACCAGCATAAAATTGACGTGAACGGAAAGTATTTTCCCTTACCGCAAGGGAAGGCGCTGTTATGTGAGTGCGCGAAAGCGACTGAATTCAGGCAAGGATTCCGGGGTCAGTTGACCCCGGACCCCGG
>NZ_JAIXSV010000124.1 GCF_027484505.1 Asticcacaulis sp. | reverse complement strand
TATGTACAGCGCATGAGTGCGGCGACCCTTGAGGCGACCGATGCGGCGATCTTTATCTCCTCCACGGGGCGCCCTCGTGCCCTGCAGGACAGTCTCGAACTGGCCCGATACTATCGGGCACAAACGGTGGCGATCACCGACCGGGATAGTCCGGTGGGTCGGGAGAGCGACATTTGTTTGCATGTCGATCTTACACAGTCGGGGGTTCATGAGTTTCAGCCCAACCCCATGCGTTACGCACAATTGTTGATGATTGATCTCCTGGCCTATCAGGTTGCCGAGCACCTGGGCTCCCGGGCCAGACTGATGTTGCGCCAGACCAGGGCGAGCGTGGCATCACTGCATGGGATTGCGCCGAAACAGCCCATCGGCGACTGAAATGGCGACAGTTCCCCCTGGCCGCACTGCCTCCCTCCAACCCAGAACGGCAACCGAACCATGCAGTCTCTGTTACGCTGGATGTCCGTCTGTACCTTCCTGCTGCTATCGGCCATCCCGGCCATTGGTCAGGATGAATTGCGCCTGGTCCGCGCATTTGAACCGCAATCCCTGGACCCCCACAAAGCGGGAACTTGGGAATATCACACGCTGATTGATCTGTTTGAGGGGCTGACAGCAACAGACGCTTCGGGTTCGATCATCCCGGGGATGGCGGAAAGTTGGACCATCTCCCCCGACGGGCTTACATATCTGTTCAGGCTGCGGCCCGAACAGAAATGGTCCGATGGGCACCCGCTGGACAGCACAGACATCATCTGGTCGCTGCGCCGTTCGCTGGCCCCGGTGACAGGAAACCAGGTTGCCTATTCATTGAAGTCGATCCGCAACGCCATGGAGGTGATCAACGGAAACCTCCCGGGTACGGCACTGGCCGTAAGCGCACCTGACGCCCGCAGTGTCCGGTTCGAACTCGCCTACCCTGACCCTAGCTTTCTGGAAGCCCTGTCTACCCAGGCCGCGTTCCCGGTTCCAAGACATATTGTGGATCAGAAGGGTGACGCATGGGCGCAAACCGGCACCTTCATCTCCAACGGAGCGTACCGATTGCTGGAGGCAGTGCCCAACAGCCATGTCCGTCTGGAACGCAACCCATTCTTTCATGATGCCTCAGCGGTGATGACCGACCTGGTCACATATTATCCGCTCGATGACAATGCCACGGCGCTCAAGCGGTATCGCGGCGGTGAACTGGACGTGTTGTCTGACTTTCCCCTGGAATCGCTGCCCCAGTTGCGGCGGGATTTTCCTGATGAAATCCGTATCACACCTGCCATCGGCCTACAGGCTGTCATGGTGAATACCCGCAAACCACCCCTGAACGATGTGCGCGTGCGGCGTGCCCTGTCTCTTCTGCTCGACCGTGACGCTATCGCCGACAAGCTTTTGCAGTCTGGTGAGCGCGGTGCCTATAGCTATACGCCACCGCACCTGACAGGTTATGCGCCACCCCGGATTGAGGGGGCAAACATGGATCGGGCGGAACGGGTCAAGAAGGCAACCGCCTTGGCGGCAGAAGCAGGCATCACGAAAGACAAGCCCATCCGGCTGGTCTTCCGCTACACCACCAATCGGCAATCCAAGCGGGTGGCCATCGCCATTGCCTCCATGTTGCGCGAGATCGGCGTAACCGTGGAACTGGTCAATACTGAATCACGGGTCACACTGCGGGACTACAAGGCCGGCAATTTCGATTTGGCAATGTACCAGTTCAGTAACGCCATCAGCGATCCTATCGAATTTCTGGAACCGATGCTGGGGCGTGACGGATATCTCAACCTCTCTGGATACAATGACCCGGCCTTCGACGCGCTATTGACGCGGGCCCGCCAGACGCAAAATCCGGCCCAGCGCGCCGACTTGCTTGCCCAGGCGGAAATGCTGGCCCTGGCGGCCGTGCCATATCTGCCATTGTACCACATCGCTTCACGGTCGCTGGTTTCGCCCAAGATAAAGGGCTGGGTCGATAATGCAGGGAACCTGCACCCCAGTCGTTACATCTCTATCACCCCGTAAGAACTGATTTCCGCAGAAGAAGATGAGAATTCCGCACAGGCAAGGAAGCAAATCTTCTTTTGTCTCTATTCCGCAGGTTTCTTCAAAACATGGGTAGGTTCGTTCACCATAAGCGCCCGGGTCAAGGCAGGCTCTGGGCTGGAACACACCGACAGGGTTCGGCAGGGACCGTCCGCAGCAGCAAGATAAGCGTGGCCCATGGTGCTATCCAGATAGATACTCTCACCTGCCCTGACGATGGTGGGCGCATAGAATTCGGTGTGTAGCTCGATAGCGCCTTCCATCACATAGATGAATTCTTCCCCAGGGTGGCGAACAAGAACGCCAAATTCCTCGATGGTGCGGGCCCGGTGCTCCACCAGAATGGGAATCATCTTCTTATGCGTGATATCGGTGTTCAGATAGCGATGGCGGTAATTTTTTGTGGGAACCAGTGCGTCTTCCCCACCAACGCGGTCAACACTCCGCCTGGTCAGCATGGCCACGGGTGCAGGTTGCACCAGAGCCGGTTCCGCAACGGATGCCGGTTCGTTCGTGAACAAGGTGCCGATATCGATGCCGAGCCCTTCGCACAATCTCACAATCTTATCAAAGGTCAACGACATGCGATCGTTTTCGACCTTTGACAAGGTGGAGACGGCAAGCCCGGTCCGCTCGGCCACATCAGCAAGCGTCCAGTCATTTTGAAGACGCAACCGGCGCAATGATTTGCCGATCGGTGCCCTTGCCGTCATATACCACAATCCTTGATTCAACCCGGATTTTCCGATCACGCGGGCTGGTTTTAGCGTTTAGGAAAATGAAAATGCCACAGGGACGGTGGTGATGAAACCCCTTTCCCTGTGGCAGCTTTGGACAACGGTTGTTCAACAGAGCGGATCATACGACCGACATGAGCCAAGCCGCCGGATGGCGGCGCACGGCGTCTGAAGTGGCATGAAATCTTGACGATCGGTCAAGATTTCATGCCACTGATATCAATAGGTGATATCAAGGCTGAGACCAATTGTGCGGGGTTGGAAAACAGTCCGGTCGATCTGTACAGACGAACCCAGCGCCGTCGTTATCAAGCTGGCTGCTGTTGTGGCGTGGGAATTGGTGGCATTGCGAACATACAGACGCAATGCCACCATATCGTTGCTGACACCGGCATTGAGATCCAGCACACCGTAGGACTTGGTCCGCACAAACAGCGGCGAACTTTCGGGTAAACTGTTCACAGCACCGGTCCAACGGTATCCTGCCCCGACATTGGCTCCCCAGTCACCCACAACATCCCAGCCATAGTCCGCCGTCAGGGCAAAGGAGTATTTCGGGATCAATGGCAAGTGGTCGCCATCGGCAGCGCCGACAGCAGGCACATCGCTAGCGAATGTGGGGTCCGTGTAGGCACCGTTGGCACCAAGACGCCATCCGTCTACCGGGATGAAAACCGTCTCGAACTCAAGACCCGCGCTTTTTGCTTTGCCCCCATTTTGGAGGTAGGTAAAGCCACCACTCGACGCCGAGATTTGGACATCATCCCAATCGACATAGAAGACCGTGGCGTTGGCCTGCAGTCGCCCGTCAAACAGCGTTGATTTCACACCGGTCTCGTAGCTGACCAACGTATCGGCATCAACGCTGGGCGGCACATTCGGCAAGGTGACGTTGGGCCCGCCCGGACGATAGGAACTGGCCACCCGCACATAAAGCATCACATCATCATCAACCCGAAAGCGCGGGCTGACCATAAAAGTCGTCACATTTTCTGAGGACTGTCCAGGAACACGTATGGGCGCGCCCAACAGAACCCCCTGTGAAATCTGCTCGAAATCCTGTTCATTTCGAGCCCAGCGCAGACCAGCGGTGACATCGAACCGGTCGGTCAAGGCCAATGTCGCATTGCCGAAGACCGCCACCTCCTTGTAGGTCGATGGCAGACTGGCGTCGGCAAGCGGATTGAGGGCGGAAATGACGGTGCCATTCATCGATTGGGCGGTGGCATATTGAAGGTTGGTGCTGTCTTCCTTTGTGTAAAAACCGCCCAGCATCCATTCAAAGCCGTCACGGGTGGGCGAAGTCAAACGAACTTCCTGTGTGAATTTCTCATGATCCAGCGATAGCGTGAAACGGGACAGGCCGGCGGGCACCAAACCGCGTGTCAGGATCGGGTACGCGACACCATAGATCGCACTCGCATCCTGAACGGTTTGCGTCTCCGCTTTGGAATAGCTGCTCGCTGATGTCAATGTTGCGAAGTCCAGGTCCCAATCCACGGAGGCCGTGTAGAGATCCAAATCCTTCGTGAAGGGCTGATCCAAGTAGTATCGGCTATCGAGCCTGCCGGCGATGGGTTGGTCGGTAGCGATGTCATAGGCGACGACCGAATTATTGCGGCTATCCACATTCTGGAACATTGCCGAAAGTCGTACCGTGACCGGTGCCGTGGGACGCCACAGCACGGATACCCGAGCCCCTTTCTGAGTGGAGGGGTTGATGTCCTGGGAACCCGTGCGGGAGTTGTCGATGTAACCTTCGTTCTTTTGGCGGTAGAAACTGGCCTGTACGGCCATCCGGTCCTGGATCACAGGCAGATTGATCTGTCCGCGCACACCCCAGTTGGCACCGCCTGCGCCGTCGGTACCCGACAACTCGCTGCCGAGCTTCATCTGCGTATCATCCAGAACCGGCTTACGCGTAACATATTTCAGCAGCCCCCCCATGGTGCTGGCACCATAGAGCGTACCCTGAGGACCACGCAGGAGTTCCACCTGCTCAATGTCATAGGGGAAAAGGTCCAGCGCATAGATGGCGGCGCGGGCATAGTTGGCGCTTGAACCCAGAGGCGTGTCATCAATATAGGTGCCGACGGTAGCCCCAGGCCCAATAGTCGAAATTCCGCGCAAGCTTACGGATACCTGACCCGGTGAGCCGCCACTTCGGATGGCTATACCGGGTAAATAAGCAGCATAATCAGCTAGGCCCGACGGGCTGGCCTTGGCGATCCTCTCCCCGCTCAACACGGAAATCGAAGCAGGGACAGTCTGGAGGTTCTCCAGTCGCTTCTGTGCCGTGACGATGATCTCTTCCAGCAAGATGGGCTCTTCGCTGGCCGTCTGTCCCACCGCCGGGAGCAACGGAAGGGTTGAGAGGGTAAGACCTGTCAGAACACCGGTCCGCAACCACGGACGCAATTTTTCACGCGCGAAAACCATGGAATAGCCTTTCCTGTCCGAGGCTGGGACCGTTTATCGACCCCTTGACAATTCGGGCGCACAAACCGGTTCCGGGACCCGAAGGGGCCGATCGCGGAGTGGAGCCTCATTGATTGCAGGAAAACTAAAACAGGGTTCAGCAAGGTCGTCAACAATTACTATTCCAATGCGAAAAATATTTTGTATTTTTCCATCCGCCCCGGGGCTATTATCCGGTACGGGGCCTACCGAATACGAGTCACAGTCGTGTGAAAAAATCAATACTCTTATATATTACAACGACATGATCCTTATCGTCGAGCACAAGGAGCGACACTACGCACGGCAGCGTGAGTGCGCGAAGTCGGCAGGGTCTTGTTATAAAATCTATTATCGGAAAAAAAATTGACATGCCGCGAGAGATTGCAGACCATGAGGCCCCTTGGAGGTTGGATATGCAGGAATATGACATCGCAATCATTGGCGCAGGTATGGGCGGAGCCTCGCTGG
>NZ_JAIXSV010000044.1 GCF_027484505.1 Asticcacaulis sp. | reverse complement strand
GCGCGCGGTAAGGGGCTGGGGGCGTGGGTCGAATTTCAGATGATCGAGCACGCTTTTAATGTCCTCAGGCTCGAAAAGCTGTGGTGCGAGGTGCTGGAAAGCAATGGCGCCGTGTGGAAGCTGCATCAGTCGTTCGGCTTTCAGACCGAGGCGCATTTCCGCCGCCACGTCGTCAAATCCGATGGGCCGCACGATGTGATCGGGCTGGGGCTGCTGCGCGCCGACTGGGCCGCGGTGCGCGACGATTGCCGGGCGCGGTTGCTGAGCCACGGATATACGGTTTAAGCCCCTGTGAAGGGCGGGCGGATGTGCCTATATTGGGTGCACACTGTAAAAGGACATCCGCATGGCCCGTTCCGAACTGGGGTTCGACCTGACCCCGCCTACGCCTGAAAAGCTGCGTCTGCTGGCTGAAAAGCTCGATCCCGAAGCGCGGCGCATCCTGCTCGATCACGGCACAGAACCGCCCTTCTGCGGCAAGTTCGATGAGTACGAGGAAGAGGGGCTGTACACCTGCGCCCTGTGCGCCCTGCCGCTGTTTTCGTCGCGCGCCAAGTTCCATTCGGGATCGGGCTGGCCCAGCTTTTCTCAGGGGGTGGGTGAGGGGCATATCCGCTATCTGCGCGACGTCTCGCACGGCATGGTGCGCACGGAAATCCGCTGCGGCCGGTGCGATTCGCATCTGGGGCATGTGTTCGAAGACGGCCCGCGCCCGACGGGCCTGCGTTATTGCCTCAATTCGGTGGCGATGGACTTTGTGCCGGACGGGCAAGCCCTGCCCGACCCGTTGGAGCGCGACGATCCGGCGGCGATTGGCTGATTTCTGAAACATTTTTGCGTGTGAGCCCGGCCCTTTGGTCGGGCTTCTTTTTTGTCCCTGAAGGCCAAAATTCTTTTATTTCACAACATTATCACACTATTTAATCCGTAAACTGATTAAATATCGGCGGTAAAAAATCCGTGATTTTGTTCAGGGTCCGGAATATTTTTTGTTGCCAAACCCCTGAATTGGCGCATTCTTTACGAGCAGTCCCACGGGTTACGGTTGCGCCCTTGAACAAGGCATTCGCCCAAGAACAAGAAAAAATGGAGTGAATTCGTCATGATGAAATCTGTCTATGGTGCCGCCGCCGCTGCGGCCTTTCTGACCCTTGCCGTGCCGGCCTTTGCCGAATGCGACGCACAGCAGGAGCGCCTGGTGGGCAAGGCGATTGCCGACTCGGTGAAGGCCGATGCCGAAAGCGTGTCCGGCCCGGTGCGCAAGGCGGTGGTGGACCTCGATCGCTGCGAAGGCGGCAGCACGCATTTCGATACACAGTTCAGGGTCAAGGCCGCTCTGGCCGATGGCAAGGTGGTGTGGGTCGAAGGCCACGCGCGCGGCGTCAATGATCAGATCGAGTCGATCCAGTACCGTCAGGCCAGTCCGGAACTGGTGGCGCTGGTGCGCGGCACGGCTCTGGCCAGTCGGTAGATAACCGCCCTCTCAGGCACAAAAAAAGCGCCCTCGTTGCCGGGGGCGCTTTTTCGTTCCAGAGCGGGATGATTTCTCATGAAATCATCCCGCTCAAGCCGCCATTGAGGCGGCGGCCAAGGTGGCGGAGCCACCGCCCGGCGAGGGGCGAAACAAATCTCGATCATTATGTTTCTACCCGAAACATAATGATCGAGAGTGTGGGGGCGGCTGCCCCCACGTCCTCTTGTCCAGAGAACTTAACCCGCGAAGGTGTAGGCCGTCTTGACGATGGTGTAGAATTCCTTGGCGTAGGCGCCTTGTTCGCGCGAGCCGTAGGAGGAGGCTTTGCGGCCACCGAACGGCACGTGGTAATCGACACCGGCGGTCGGCAGGTTGACCATGACCATACCGGCCTGAGCCTTACGCTTGAAGGTTTCGGCGGCCTTCAGCGACGAGGTACAGATACCGGCCGACAGACCCATTTCGGTGTCGTTGGCGACCTTGATGGCTTCGTCGAGGTCCTTGACGCGGATGACCGAGGCGACCGGCCCGAAGACCTCTTCCTTGTTGATGGCCATGTCCGGGGTCGTCTTGTCGATCAGGGTCGGGGCGTAATAGTAGCCCGGCGTGCCAAAGGTCAGGTCTTCGCCACCGGCGACGATCACACCGCCTTCGGACTTGGCCTTGGCCACGGCGTCCTGCGCGATCTTGAGCTGTTCCTGAGAGGCGATCGGGCCCATCTGCACGCCGTCGGCGCGGCTGTCGCCGACCTTGATGGCCTTGGCGGCATCGGCCAGAGCCGCGACGAACTTATCGGCAATCCCTTCGGTCACGATAATGCGCGACGAGGCCGTGCAGCGGTGACCGGACGAGAAGAAGGACGAGTTCAGCACCGAGTTGACGGCGATGTTCAGGTCGGCGTCGTCCAGCACGATGACCGGGTTCTTGCCGCCCATTTCGCACTGAATGCGCTTGCCCTTGGCCACGGCGGCGTCACGCACGCGCGTGCCGGTCGGGACCGAGCCGGTGAAGGTGATGGCGTCACAGCCGTCGATCATCAGCGGACCGGCGACGGAACCGCGGGCGAAGACGACGTTCAGCACGCCCTTGGGCAGGCCGGCGCGCGTCAGGATGTCGGCCAGCGCCCAGGCGCAGCCCGGCGTCAGCTCAGCCGGCTTACACACCACCGTATTTCCGAAGGCGATGGCCGGGGCCATCTTCCACGCCGGGATGGCGATGGGGAAGTTCCACGGGCAGATCAGGCCGATGACGCCGACCGGTTCACGGGTGATTTCGACCTTGATGCCCGGACGGACGGAGTCGAGCACTTCGCCATGGGCGCGCAGGGCTTCACCGGCGAAATATTTGAAGATGTGACCGGCGCGGGTGACTTCGCCGATGCCTTCCGGCAGGGTCTTGCCTTCTTCGCGCGACAACAGCGCACCCAGCTCGGCCTTGCGGGCCAGGATTTCGGACCCGGCGGCGTCGAGGATGTCGAAACGCTGCTGCGGCGTCGAATACTGCCAGGTTTCAAAGGCGGCGCGCGCGGCGGCGATGGCGGCCTTCACTTCCGGCTCACCGGCGGTCGAATAGACGCCGATGATGTCGTTGGTGTCCGACGGGTTGATGTTGTTGAAGGTGGTGCCGGTAACGACCCATTCGCCGTTGATCAGATTGCCGAAAGTGGTCAAGGTAGCTCTCCCTGAATGAATAAGGCGTTTGCCCGTGCGACGGAAATAGACCCGGACACGCGCCAGCACCAATGCTGAACGGGTATCCGCGAAAATATGTTAGCGCTCACACGCCGCTCTTATGCGCAAAAGCCGCGATGGGCTCAAGCAAAATCCGAAGGGCGAGGATCACGTCTGCCGCCGCCTTAGCACGGCGCATCGCCAAGGTAAATGTCCGACAAGTGAGTGTGTATACGGTATCTGAATGTTGGGCCTGCCGCGCCGCGTCGATAGGCCGCAGATGAAACGATAGGTAATGCCTTTTGAGGTGCGCCGGGCGTGAGGGGTGATAAGTCTCTGCCTCAACTTATGTGGCTTACCGAAGGTGTCTCATGGCTATTCCCTTTATTGATCTGGGTGCGCAGCGCGAACGCATTGGCGCGTCTATCGAAGACGGGATTAAAAAGGTGCTGGCGCACGGTGCCTATATTATGGGGCCGGAGGTGCGGACCTTTGAGGCCCATCTGGCCCAATTCGCCGGATCGAAGCACGCCCTGTCGTGCGCCAACGGCACGGACGCCATCGAACTGGTCCTGCTGGGGCTGGGTGTGGGTAAGGGCGATGCGGTGTTTGTCCCGGCCTTTACCTTTGTCGCTACCGCCGAAGTGGTGCCGATGACGGGGGCCGAGCCGGTCTTTGTCGATATCGACCCCAAAACCTACAATATGGACCCGGTGAAGCTTGAGGCCGCCATTGCCGCCGTCAAGGCCGAAGGGCGTCTGAAACCCGCCGCGGTCATCGCCGTCGATCTGTTCGGGCAAGCGGCCGACTATCCGGCGATCTCAAAAATCACGCAGGCGCATGGCCTGTTCCTGATTGCCGACTCGGCGCAGGGCTTTGGCTGTACCATTGACGGCAAACAGCCGCTGGAATGGGCGCACGCCACCTCGACCAGCTTCTATCCGGCCAAGCCACTGGGCTGCTATGGCGATGGCGGGGCGGTGGTGCTCAATGATGATGCCCTTCTTGAGCGCCTGATCTCGTTCCGCGTGCACGGTGGCGCGACGCCGACCGATGCGGCGACGATGAACTATGTGCACGAGGCCAAGTATCTCAATGTGCGCATCGGCATGAATTCGCGCCTCGATACGATTCAGGCGGCGGTGCTGATCGAGAAGCTGGCCATCTTTACCGAAGAGATCACGCTGCGTCAGGCCGTGGCCAAGCGCTATAATGAGGCGCTGGAGGGCTTTGTAACCAGCGTGCCCTATGTGAAGGACGGCTACGTTTCGACCTGGGCGCAATATACGATCGAGCATGAAAACCGCGATGGCCTGCAATTGGCCTTGCGTGAAAAAGGCATCCCGACGGCGGTCTATTACCCCATCCCCCTGCATCAGCAGCCGGGCTATAGCATGTTCACCGCTGGTACGGGTGATCTGAGCGTGTCGGAAGCCAAGTCGAAGACGGTGATCAGCCTGCCGTTCAGCCCCTATCTCACCGCGGAAACGCAAGCCGAAATCGTCGCGGCGGTAAAGGCGTTTAAGTAGGGCCGTCACGCTCCTGTGAGAAAGGTTTTTATCATGGATAATGACCTGACGAGCGAAGAGACTGAACTCTTCGGTGCCTATGATCTGGCGGCCCAGCTAGCGGTCAGGTGTCGGCATCTGCACGAGATGGACGTATCGGTCAGCGCAAGCGCTCTGGAGCGTGTTCTGAATACTCTGATGACGGAACTTTGGGATCAGGGGTTCAGTCAGGCTGAAATCCGCAAGGCCTATGAGTGGGCGCTGGCGGATATGCCCAGATACGCCGCTAGGCTGTGGTGACGAATTAACGTTTGCGATCTTCCTCCTCCCCATTTTATGGGGAGGTGCCGAGTTTACGAGGCGGAGGGGTATCTTACGGACGGTTATACCCCTCCGTCAGCTTCGCTTCGCTCGCTGCCACCTCCCCACTTCGT